>NZ_JASJFB010000668.1:0-33014 GCF_030065455.1 Microcystis sp. M53602_WE12
AGACTTTCGCCCCATTTCAGAAGCCCGATTCCCTGTGTCCCACGGTACGTTGACCGCCTATAGCTTCTTGTACTTGTTGCGCGCGACTTTTTACCCGGCCAAGCTTTTCTGGTCGGAACCCCCTAAGCCGAGTTTTCAAGGCTTCGGCCGTGAGCTCAGCCGAACGGTGCTGCGCCGTCCACTTGGTTTTCGAGACTGGCCTTTTAATTCTAACGTAAAGCCAACCTAGAACGGCGGGGTTTCAGACCCAAAATTTCCGATGAGTTTACCCTAAGAAAATATGCCAATTTCATTCAGAGTAGAACTAGCTTACCAATAATCGGCTATGAGTGAGCGCGGTTTTTTTCTGGATTTATCACCGGGGTTAGTGTAGTTCAAACTGGTATTACTTACCCAAGTTCTGGTTATCTGGTCAATGAAATACCGAAATATGCAAGAAAACGGAACCGCCGAGAATGTTTATAAGTTTTCTAGTACCTTATCTCCTTCCGATCCAAGCTATGTGGATAGAAGGGCTGATCTGGAATTGTACCAAGCTCTGATGAACAGTCAGTATTGTTATATTTTTAATTCTCGCAAAATGGGCAAGTCAAGTTTGACAGTACGCATCCAAACTCAAATTGAAGCCCAAGGAGTTGCCTGTTCCCGTATAGACTTAAATGAATTGGGGACATCAGTAGATCAATCTAGCTGGTATCATTCCTTAATTATTGAAATTGCCGAACAATTAAAACTAAATATGACGGATCTAGAATCTTGGATTGCCAGTCAATCTGTTTCTAATGTTGGGTTACTTAGACAGTTTATTAAAGAAATTTTATTGATAAAAATTTCAAACAACATTGTTATTTTTATTGATGAAATTGATGTGGTTAGAAAACTACCCTTTGCTACTGATGACTTTTTTGCTTACATTAGGTCTTGTCATGAAAAGCGAGTTATTAATGCAGATTTTAATCGTATTTCATTTGTTTTAATTGGCACGGCTACCCCCAATCAATTAATTCAGGATAGTCAAAGAACTCCTTTCAATATTGGTAAAGCAATTGAATTAAATGGACTGTCGTTAGAAGATAACTGTCAACCCTTGATGCAAGGACTAGAAGGGTTGGGTGTTTCCCCTCAAGAAATTCTACAAGAAATTTTTAGCTGGACTAATGGTCAACCTTTTCTAACTCAAAAATTGTGCTATTTAATGGCCAAGTTTAAAGTTACAATACCTCAGTCTCTCTTATCAGCTTGGATGCGAGATTTTGTTTATAAACACATTATTGATAACTGGGAAAAAAAAGATGAACCTGCTTTTTTATCAAGTATAAGAGAGCGACTTATTTATCATCCTGATCAAGGGTATTTACTAAGGGTTTATGCTAATGTTTTAAAAGGTAAATTGGTGAAAGCGAGTAACACACCAGAACATGATGAATTATTACTATCTGGATTAGTTATCGTCGATAATCAGGGCTATCTTAGAGTGGCTAATGCTATTTATCAGGCAATTTTTAATCAAAAATGGTTATATAATGTATTAGCAGCTAGTCGTCCTTATCAATCGGAAATTGCTAAGTGGGAAGACTCAAATTTTACCGATACAAATTGTTTACTGACGGGGAAAAAGTTAGAGGAATCTAAAAAATGGCAAGAAGATAAAGAATTAGATAGTATCGATTATCGTTTTTTAGCAGCCTCTGAAAGCATTACTCGTCAAAAACAATCTCGTTTATTTATGTTAGCAGCGGGAATATTTACTAGCATTGTTACAGGGTTACTTGGGTTGGGATTCTACCAGTCATGGCTGTTACCTTACTTTTATAAAATCCCCTATACTAAGGAGCCTGAACTATTTAGCCAAGGCGAAAAAAAGCTACTTATTAAACAGGAAAATTTTTATAAAGATCGGGGTATTTTAGCTTTTAAAAATGCTAATTATCTGGAAGCTAAACAGTTATTCAAAAAAGCCTATCTTGCTCATCCTGAAGATGCAGAAACATTAATTTATTATAATAATGCCATCGCTTATTTAAGTAATAATTATGTGACTTTGGCGGTGGTTATTCCCAGTGGCAAAAAAAATGAAATTTCCCAAGAAATCCTGAAAGGGATTGCTCAAGCACAATATTTATTTAATAGCCAATTACCGACAAGTGCGAATAATTTATTTTTAAATCTCGTTATTGCCAATGATAATAATGACGAAAAAGTTGCTAAGATAGTCGCCAAGGAAATCGTTAAAGACCCCAAAGTTATTGGAGTAATTGGACATTATTCTAGTGAAGCCACCTTAGCAGCTTTACCTATCTATGAAAGAGCCAAAATTACTTTAATTTCTTCGACAAGTTCCTCGGATGTAATTGAGAGTGAATACTTTTTTAGAACCGTTATCACCAATGAAAAAATTGGTGAAACTTTAGCTAATTATGCCAGCCAACATGATCTAGATAAGGTAATTATTTTTAATAATTATAACCAGATTGATAGCCAAGAACTTACTCAAGAGTTTCATCAAGCTTTCCAAAAAAAAGGCGGTAAAATCACTAAAGTAATTGATTTATCATCTTCCCTAGATATTGACGCAGAAGTTTTAAAAGCATTTTCCCAAGATCAAGTTAGAGGAATTGTCTTATTTCCCAGTTTGGAATCAGCTTCTGTGGTAGTAGAATTATCTCATACTCTTGAACAGTTAAATACCAGCACCACTCCAGAACTGAAAAATAAGCTAGTTCTTTTAGGGAGTCATTCCATGTATGAACATGAAATGTTGGTTGATAGCGGTAAATTTATTAATAATTTAGTTTTGGCTGTGCCTTGGTTTTCCCATCTAATTAAGTCCCAAAATTTTGTCAGAGATGCTCAAGCTTTATGGAAAGAAGATATTAGTTGGCGAACCGCTACCAGTTATGATGCAGCCCAATCATTTATAGCTGCTATTAGAGCCTTGCAATCCCAGAATAAAATTTCTTCAGAGTTGATACAAGAATATTTAGAAAACCTCAATCTTTCGGCCAGTTTGACCTCAGGCAATTCTCTCAGGTTTGTAGATAATGAATCCGAATCTAATCGAGAACCAATTACTGTCAGGGTTAAGAGTAAGTTAGAAGCAAAACTTGAAAACTCAATTCAGTTTCAATTGGAATCTCAACGAGACTAATCAAGCAAGTCGTCAAAATATACTTGATACAAATTGCAACGAACCTCTAGGTTATCATAACTTTTGTGGATCAGTCCCAATCGTTCCAAAAATTGGACAGATTCTCCTTTCATTTGAGCCGGAGTCAGAGCTTTTTTCTGAAGAATTTGCCTAAAAATATTCTGGAGGTTAGCATTACTTTTCAGATATCTCATCAGTAGGAAAAAATGACTTTGAAATGGCTCTCGTCCCTGCAAGGCATCATCTAGAACCTTTTCTAGAGAATTCCCTTCTTGCAATTTTACCAAGATTAACTTAATTAAATAAGGATTACCTCCCACTAAGTTCATGACCTTGTTAACATCTGATAACGTCCAATTAATGCCATTAACTTGAGCGAAAGTGAGAACTTGTTCCGCATTAAAATCCGATAAACTAGCCACATAACCTACACCAATTAAGGGAGAGGCATAAAAATCGTAGTTGCTATAAAATTCCGTTGAATGAATAATAATTAAGCGCAGTTTCCGCCAAGGTTGGGAACGTCTTTCATGCCAACTTCTGAGAATACCACAAATTTCATTACCGATTGTTTCAGTTTCCAAAATTGTATCAAATTTTTCAAAGACAAAAACCAGAGGATTAGCACTGGGTTGGAGAACATATTCCTCTAAATATCGTCGAGTTTTGTGGGCAGGAGTTCCGGGACGAGACCAAAATTTATCGAGAAGAGATTCGTTAATCTTTAATTCTTGGGTAATGGTACGACAAATCGACAGCAGCAAGTCTTCACAACTAAGGGCAATAGTAGCTTTTTCCTCCTCACAATCAATGATAACTGGTTGATAATTATCTTGTTTGAGATGATGGACTAACCAATTAACTAAACGGGTTTTGCCACTATTATGAGGTGCGCGAATTCTTAGCAACGATTGTTCTTGCTGAAGAACTTTGAGACAATTTTCCTCCAGAGGTGGACGTTTTACATAATCCTTAATATAGGTCTGATAATCCTGTTGTTTTTCCTCATCTAAAGAGGAGAAAATAGCAGCAATTGCGGGAGATTGATGTTTACTTTTGTTTGCCCACTCTTGATCAAAGCTCCTTAGGTTGGTTAAAATATCATGACCCCGTTGCCAAAAAGTAATTTGAAAAGTACGAATTTTTCCTTGATTATTGAGACGATGATCTTCCAAAATACCTAAAAACTTTTCGTTAAGATATTCCGTCAAAGCATCACGAATTTGCCATAACTCCAGCCTTTGACCACATTTTTCAGTCAGCATTTTTAAAGCATTAAGTTCGGCTTGAATTTTCAATTTTTTCTCATTAATCCAGCTAAATTTAATCGCCAGATTTTCACAATTATCCACCTCGTAGTTAGCAAACTTTAACAGAGCATTAAGCAGATATTTGGTTCTTTGTCTGGGAATATCCCCATAGGTAACTTTTCTAGACATTATCTCAAGTTTAGTAATTAAGGACTTTGCTGATAATTGAGAAATTTAAGTAATAATTTGGTTACGGATTAAACTTAAAACAGTGACTTTCCTATCCTCCTTTTTGAGTGCAAGCTTCGCTCCCCTGTTTAACGGCGTGCGCTAAATCCAACCGTTCGAGAAAAATTTGACCTGTCAGTTCGCGAGTTTTCAATTGATGCCATTCAGGTGCAACAAGATTGATTTCAGAGGGGTATTTGGGCAGTGGAAACAGAAATAATCCTTGCCGCTGCTACTGATCCCAATATTCTCTGACTTGCTTACTCGAACGATAGCGGATTTTTCTAGAGGGTACCTCAAAAAATAGATTTACTTCAGCATTGCACCGCCTGAAACCCTGATGAAACCTTTGTTGATTCTCAATTAGTGTGAATATTTTCTCAATAAGTCCAATTTAACGAGGTACTCTAGACAACCTTGACCACATCTCTCAAAAAAATTTTCCGCAAAACCCCGAAGTTCCCCAAGGTTTTTCTCCACCCCCAAGTTACTCAAACTCCAGTCTGGGATAGCAATTGAGGGCAAGAAAAATTAGCCTTTGACTGTGGGTGTACCCACAATGCCATAATCAACCACAACAAAGTTCAGATTTTCTTAATAGTCTTTTTCCCCTTGCTATGGCAGCACTTTGACCGATATCTGTCTGGCTATTTTGTGCCGAATTAGACAACTCCACTGGATGACCGACTATGACTAAAATTGCTGATATTGCCTACGTTACCTATCAACATCCGGATTTAGACCTGTGCGAACGTTTTTTGAGGGATTTTGGCCTGATTACCGCAGTTAAAACCGATACAGCCTTGTATATGCGAGCTAGAGGCAAAAAACAGTTTGTCTATGTCGTAGAATGGGGAAAAAAAGCTAAATTTGTCAGTTTTGCCCTAGAAGCGACATCAGAATCCGTCTTACATGAACTAGCCACTTTAGCCTCCGCTTCGACCGTGGAAACCCTATTCACCCCCGGCGGTGGTCAGCGCATCAAAATTATTGACCCCAACGGTTTTAACCTAGAATTGGTCTATGGTATCGAGGAAGTGGAACCTTTGCCGATTCCTGAACCCCTAGAATGGAATCACGCTAGTCGCAAAACCCGTTTAGGTCGCACCCAAAGGCCGAAAAAAGAACCCGCACCTATTTTACGTCTAGGTCATCTAGCTATTGATGTCAAAGACTTTGAGGAAAGCTATCACTGGTATCAGCAGACTTTTGGCTTAAAAGCAACAGATTTAATTTATTACGGCCATCCCAGTTTACGAGTCGGGGGTTTTCTTCGTTGTCAACGGGGAGAGGAATGGGTTGATCATCACACCATCGCCATGTTGCAAGGTTCTCACCCCAAAGTCCATCATACTGCCTTCGAGGTGCAAGATTTTGACTCTATTAAAATCGGCCACGATTGGTTACGAGAAAAAGGATGGACTCCTGTGTGGGGTATTGGTCGCCATTTGTTGGGAAGTCAAGTGTTTGACTATTGGCAAGATCCTTTCGGTAGCCTCATTGAACATTTTACCGATGGGGACCTTTTCGAGCAAACCACCGAGCCAGAACTTCACGCCGGGGGGTTAGATATTCTCTATCAATGGGGACCGGCGATTCCCGAAAGTTTTTTAGGTTAAACCGTTGAAAACGTCTCATAAAAGGGTTTAGATGATGAATATTGCTGAAATATTTCAAAAAAGACGCTCTACTCGTAAATTTCGCACCGATGCCATTCCCGAAGAAATTTTAGCCGAAATTTTTCGTTTAGGATTCCAAGCTCCCTCTAGTTATAATTTGCAACCATGGCGATTTATAGTGGTTAGAGAACCAGAAAATAAGGCAAAATTGCGAGAATTCGGCTTTGAACAAGATAAATTAGTCGATGCACCCGTGGTTTTAATCTGTTGTGGCGATCGCCAAGTTAACCATCGTGGTTACATTAATCAAGTAATTGAGTTAGGAAAACAAGAGGGGACGATTTCCGAAAAACGGGCCAAGTTCATGCACATGGCCATTCCGCCTTTTTTCCAATTTAAACCCTGTTATCAGTCTCCAGAAGCTTGGAGCAACCGACAAGTTATGATTGCGGTTACTTATCTCATGATAGCGGCGCAAAGCTTGGGGGTGGATAGTTGTCCCCTAGAAGGATTTGTGGCTAAACCCTTGCGCGAGTATTTCCAAATTCCCGATACGGTCGATGTCTGTTGTCTCTTAGCCTTGGGATACGCTGATGAACCCTTGAGCGAGTATGGGGGACGTTTTGGGACTCAGAAGCTCTGCTATGGCGAAATTTACGGAGAAACCTTTAATTTAAGCCCAAATCACCCCTAGAGTGACCGTCGCCCCCCGTCACCAGAAACTTTTCCCGGTGCGAGAGGATTAAATCTTTGTCTTCGATTCCATTGAATAATGGGGAGTAAAAAAATGACTCTTTGTTTAGATACTAAGCTTAATTTGTCAGAAATAAGCAGTTTAGTCGATATTATTCGTTATCGCGCCCAATACCAACCCCAAAAAACTGCTTATACCTTTTTAGTCGATGGCGAAACCGAAGAAAAACGCCTTACCTACGGGGAATTATTTCTGGAAGCGCAAGCGATTGCCAATAGTCTCCAATCCATCCTATTACCGGGGGAACGAGTTTTATTAGCATACCCTTCGGGATTAGAGTTTATTAGTGGGTTTTTCGGCTGTTTATTAGCAGGAGTAGTGGCAATTCCAGTTAATTTGCCCAAGAAAAACCAAAAGATGGCTCGCTTAACTTCTATTATTAATAATTCGCAAGCAAGCTTACTTTTAAGCACACAATCGGAATTAGACCAATTAAAAAGGCAACTAGACAGAGATATTCCCTTTCTAGCTACGGATAGCTTAATCGGCAAAAGTTTAGCCGAAGACCACCCCACTCAGATAAAAGCAGATACCTTAGCCTTTTTACAATACACCTCCGGTTCCACGGGGACTCCCAAAGGAGTGATGGTCAATCACGAGAATCTTTTGACCAACCTCCGAGATTTAGATTTAGGCTGGGAACACGATGAAAAGAGCGTTATGGTGACATGGTTGCCAACTTTTCATGATATGGGGCTAATTTATGGCATTTTACTGCCCTTTTATCGAGGATTTCCCTGTTATCTCATGTCCCCGGTTTCCTTTTTACAACGTCCTCTCGGTTGGTTAAATGCCATCAGCAAATACAGGGCCACCCACACTGCCGCCCCTAATTTTGCCTATAAACGTTGTCTTGACAAGATTAAAGAGGAGCAGCTGGCGGATTTAGACTTAAGCAGTTGGAAAGTGGCTTTAAATGGCGCAGAAACCGTCAGAATGGAAATTTTAAGCGAATTTGCTCGTAAATTTGCCCCCTGTGGTTTTGAGTTTGCCGCCTTTTGTCCGGGTTATGGTTTAGCCGAGGCCACCTTAAAAGTTGCTGCTGTCAGGAAAAATCAACTTCCTCAAATCTGCTGGGTTGAAAAAGCCGCTTTAAACCGTCATCAAATCGTTTTTACGGAAAAAAGCCCAAATTCTCAATCCTTAGTCAGTTGTGGACAAACAGAAATCGACACAGAAATTGCCATTGTTAATCCTGAAACCTGTCAACGCTGTCCCTCCCAGCAGGTGGGAGAAATTTGGGTGAAAGGCAAAACCGTTGCCCAGGGCTATTGGCAACATCCCGAAGCTACAGAAAAAACTTTTCAAGCAGTTATCGCCGATACTGGACAGGGTTTTTATTTGCGTACAGGGGATTTAGGTTTTATTCATCAGGGTCAACTATACATCACCGGACGCTTGAAAGACCTGATGATTATTCGCGGTGGTAACTACTATCCCCAGGATATCGAACAGACCGTAGAACAATGCTATCCCGACTTTTGCCCCAGTGGAACTGCCGCCTTTACCGTAGAAATCGAGGCAGAAGAAAAGTTAGTCCTAGTTCAAGAGGTAGAAAGAACGGCAATTCGCCGTTTTAACCAGCAAAAAGCCCTAGAAGCAGTTCGTCGAGCGGTTTTTCAAGAACACGAATTGCAAGTTTATGATATCGCTTTTATCAAACCCGCATCTCTGTCCAAAACTTCTAGCGGCAAAATTCAACGCCACGCTTGCCGTCAACAGTATTTAAACCAGCAACTTCCACTAATTTCATCCCCTATGCCGACGCTAACCCCCCCCCTCAGCAGTCACCAAGCTGACCCCACAACCGCTAGTCAAGAAAAAACCGAGCAAATCTTGACTTGGTTGCGAGATTACGCCAAAACTCGCATTAATTCCCATCTGATTGATGACCGTCGTTGTGTGCCGCCCTATATTGTCATGGATTTTGGCAATCAAGGACTGATGGGAATGCAGATTCCCGAAGAATACGGGGGAATAGCCCTTAATAATCGCAATTTTTTGCAGGTGATGGAACAATTAGCCGCCATTGATTTAACCTTGGCGACGATGGTGAGTCTCAATAACAGCTTAGGTATCCGTCCGCTGCTCAACTACGGGACTATTTCCCTCAAGCAAGAATTATTACCTCTTTTAGCGACAGGAAGACAATTATCCTCCTTTGGCATGACGGAACCGGAAGCAGGAGCGAATATCGGGGCAATTAGTACCGTTGCAGTGCCGGATGGTCGAGATAAATGGCGAATTCGCGGCCTTAAGCGTTGGAATGGTTCTGCTTGGGCCGGAATGATTAATGTTTTTGTCCGTTTGCTTGATTCGGAAGAACCGGGGAATAACGGTTTGACAGGTTTTCTTGTCCGTCAAGGCACCCCCGGTCTGCGTTTGGGACCTGAATCCCTAACTATGGGATTACGGGGAATTATGCAAAATGCCATCTATTTTGAGGATGTTTTAGTCACTAAAGAGCAATTGCTGGGAGAATTGGGCAATGGCACTGAACCCGCCGACGATGCTTTACTTTATGCCCGTTTAGGTATTGGCATGATGGCAGTTGGCGGCATGAAACGCTGTTTACAATTAATGTTACGTTATGCCAGCCGTCGTTCGATCGCTACAGGTAAATTGCTAGAAAGTCCGATTACTTTAGCCCGTTTTGACCATTTAACTGGGGCTACGGTGGCCTTGTCCAGTCTCTTAAAGTGTATTACCACCGCCTTAGACCAAAAAGTTGCCGTTCCCAGGGAAATGGCAGTTATTGCCAAGATTACGGGGGCTGATTACCTCTGGGAAGCGGCCGATAGTCTCGTTCAGATGCTCGGGGGTAGAGGTTACATGGAAACTAATCTTGCCCCGCAAATTCTCCGGGATGCCAGAGTTTTACGAATTGGCGAAGGTCCTAACGAAAGTTTGAAAATCTTTTTGGGCAAAAGTATCACCCATACGGACAAATTAGGCGAATTTCTGACAAAAGTTCTGGAAGCGCCCGAGATTGCCCTGCAACTCCACAGCACCGCCCAATCTATTAATCAGCGTTGTCTCCAGTCTAATCTCTGGGGTGATCGTTCTGCCGCCTTAGCTTGGGCTTATTCTTTAATCGGAGAATTGGGTTGTTACGCCGCTTTAGTAGCAACAACGGCGAAAATGGCCCAAATTCACCCCGGGGAAAAGTACAGTCATGCCCTAGCTTGGAGTCAATTGCAGTTTGATTTATGTGTGCAGAAAGCTCTCCGGGGAACACCCGAAGAAAACTTTGCTTCTTCGGTGGCAACTATCCGCGATCGTATCCTCGATTATACTCAATCTATTGATGATATCGAACAACGTCTAGAGGGTTCCGATTATCAACTCGACGAGTTATTGACGTTGGAACCAGAAGCTAAACAGACTCATCCTCAAGCTGAAACTTCTCTGGTCGAAATTGCTATTCAAACGCGGCAAGACGGAATAAATAGCCCCTCTAGTCCGAAAAAGTCCCTTCTTAGCCAACAAACTCCCGAAAAGGTGGAAATGTGGTTAGGTAATTGGTTACACCAGAAATTAAAGGTCAATCCAGCCACTATCCAAACCAGCCAGTCTTTTGCTGATTTTGGCTTAGATTCAATTTTTGCCGTGGAATTAGCCCAAGATCTTGCCGATTGGTCGGGAATCCCCGTCGAAGCCACCATTGTTTGGAATTATCCCACTATTGATAGTTTGGCAGAATATTTAGCTAACCAGATTAATCAAAGCAATACTGGGGCTGAATCGGCAAATAATCGGGAAAAAAGCGAAATTTTAGCAGTTTTACCCCAAATATCCGAAGAAGAAATCTCTGCCTTCTTTAGTTAATCGCTGGTGGGGATAGGATAGCTAATTTCCCTTGACCTATCCCCCACCTCGGAGTCACGGGGACAATTGTGACTATGCTACTAAATTTTCCCATCCCGACAGTATCAAGGTTTTTCCCGCTTATCCGTGACTTTTTCCCAAGCATAACCTGAGATGAAAGTGACGTGACATAACAAGACAAGAGTTGTTAGGAAGATGAATCAACAAAAACAAGCTTTTTTAGAACAATACAAACACCTCGATGCAATGGTCAAAGCGCAAACCGAACCCATCGCTATTGTGGGGATGGGCTGTCGTTTTCCCGCAGGAGTCAATGATTCCGCAAGTTATTGGCAGTTATTGGTTAATGGCATCGATGCAGTAACAGAAATTCCCCTAGAACGTTGGAATATTGCCGATTATTATCACCAAGATGCCGATGTTCCGGGGAAAATGTATAGTCGGGAAGGGGCATTTTTAGACAAAGTTGACGAATTTGACCCGGCTTTCTTCGGCATCTCACCCCGGGAAGCCGCCGCCATGGATCCGCAACAACGGTTACTGTTAGAAGTCTGTTGGGAGTCCCTAGAAAATGGGGCTATTGCGCCCGAAAGTTTGATTAATAGTCAAACTGGCGTATTTATGGGCATTTTTCGCGATGATTATGCCCAATTATGTTTTCATCAAGGCGTAGTCAATCACATTGATGCTTACAACAGTTTAGGAACCAGTCGCGCTATTGCCGTCGGCAGAATCTCTTATCTATTTGGGTTTCACGGTCCGACTCTGCAAATTGATACGGCCTGTTCTTCCTCCCTCTTGGCAGTACATTTGGCCTGTCAAAGTCTGCGCGGCCAAGAATGCAATCTCGCTTTAGCGGGGGGGGTGAATCTGATGTTAACCCCGGCCACTGCGATTAGTAATTGTAAATTAAAAGCCGTTTCTCCCCAGGGTCGCAGTAAAACCTTTGATGCTTCGGCCGATGGTTATGGTCGCGGCGAAGGTTGCGGTGTCGTGGTCTTAAAACGTCTCAGTGATGCTCTCCGAGATGGCAATCTTATTTTCGCCCAAATTCGCGGTTCGGCTGTCAATCACGATGGAAAAAGTAATGGCTTAACCGCCCCCAATGGTCAGGCACAGGAAGCTTTACTCAGACAAGCCCTCGAAAGAGCGAAAATTCAACCTAAAGATCTGCAATACGTCGAAGTTCACGGTACAGGTACATCTTTAGGAGATCCCATCGAGGTTTTATCCTTAGGGAAAATTTATGGCCAGGGTCATAGCCAAGATAACCCCCTGATTTTGGGAACCGTGAAAACTAATATGGGGCATCTGGAAGGAGCTGCGGGAATTGCGGCGTTAATTAAGACAGTTTTACAGCTACAAAATCAGCAAATAGCCCCTAATCTTCATTTTAAGAACCCTAATCCCTATATTCCCTGGGAAAAACTGCCGGTCAAAATCCCCACCACTCTTACCCCTTGGTTGGTCAGAGAAGGAGTCCGACGGGCTGGAGTGAGCGCTTTTGGGATGAGTGGGACTAACGTCCATTTAATCGTGGAGGAAAGCAATTTTGAGCGGCTTGGTGACGAAAAACCTCATTTAGAGCGTCCTTGTCATTTAATTACCCTTTCGGCGAAAAGTGAGCCAGCCTTACGGGAATTAGCTCAACGCTACTACGATTTTTTAGGTCAAAATTCCCAGACGTTCATGGCAAATCTGGCCTATACCGCTAATACTGGGCGATCGCATTTTGAGCATCGTTTAGCTATTCCCTTTCTGGCTCAAAAACAGCTTGAGCAAGCTTTAAAAGACTTTATTAGGGATGAAAATCGCTTTTCAGGTCAAAAAAGTATTTTAACCTCGAAAAAAGCCCCTAAACTGGCTTTTATGTGTACGGGACAGGGTTCACAATATCCCGGAATGGCTAGGGAACTCTACGAAACGCAACCGACTTTTCGCCAAACTTTAGAGAAATGTGACGAAATTTTACGGAGCTATGGGGTGAAATCCTTACTGCAAGTGTTATATGGGGACGAAAAAACCAGTCAGTTGATTAATCAGACTTTTTACAGTCAAATTACCCTATTTTCTCTGGAATATGCCCTCGCCCAACTCTGGTTATCTTGGGGAGTGAAACCCGATGCTCTCATCGGTCATAGTTTAGGGGAATATGTGGCCGCTTGTTTAGCGGGAGTCTTTAGCTTAGAAGACGGTTTGAAGTTAATTGCCCATCGGGGACGCTTAATGCAGACATTACCGAAAAACGGCATAATGGCGGCAATTTTTACCGATTCCGACACCGTGACCAATCATCTGAGGAAGATTAGGGGCATCTGTACCATTGCTGCGGTCAATAGTCGAGAAAATACGGTCATTTCTGGCGAAACTGAGGCTATTAACCATTTAATCGCTAACTTCAATCAGAGAGGCATTGAAAGTCAGACTTTAGCGGTTTCCCATGCTTTCCATTCTCCCTTAATGACGGGTATGGTGGGGGAATTTGCCAAGATTGCCGAAACTATCACCTATAATTCCCCGCGTCTCCCCCTTATTTCTAACCTGACTGGGGATGTTATCGATGCAGAGATAGCAACTTCCCAATATTGGGTTAATCATCTACTGTCTCCCGTAGAGTTTGCCCGGGGTATAGAAAGATTAGGAGAGTTAAATACGGAAATATTCCTAGAAATTGGTGCCAAAACCACTTTAATTAGCCTAGGTCAGCAAAATCTCACCGACCAAGGTCTCTGGTTAGCTAGTTTATCCCCAAAACAGTCGAATTGGGAAACCCTGCTCCAAAGTTTAGCGACCCTTTATGTAAAAGGGGTCAAAATTGACTGGAATGGATTCGACCTGGATTATTTACGCGAAAAAATCCCCTTACCGACCTATCCCTTCCAAAGAAAACGCTATTGGTTAGATTACATTGATTCTCAGCTAAAAACCCCGACAGTGGCGGCAGCTTTCCACCCCCTCCTACAGCAACCGCTGCATCTATTGGGGTCAAAGGATGTCCACTATCAATCCTCTCTTTCTCCCTGCTCTCCGAGCTATCTGCAAGAACATCAAGTTTTTGGCCAGGTAGTTTTCCCGGCCGCGGCCTATCTAGAGATGATTATAGTGGCAGCCGGTCAACAATATCCCAATCAGCAGTTTACTATTGGCCAATTGAGTCTGAATCGACCCTTAATTTTCTCAGACAACCAGAGTAAAAAGGTACAGTTAAGCTTACTAGCGGGGGGACAATTTCAGATTCTCAGTCTTGGGGAAGGGGAAGTTTCCCTACTGCATCTATCCGGTAATTTAACCAATGAAAACCAGGACTTACCCAGCTGCAATTGGACAGATATCCGGAACCGTTGTCACCAAAAAATCGAAATTGCACAGCATTATCAGGACTGTTTAAGTAAAGGAGTGAACTACGGGGAAAGTTTTCGAGTTATCCAGGAACTTTACCGCAATCAGTCCGAAATTGTCGCAAAAATTCAACTTTCTTCCCATCTACTCTCGCAAGCGGTGGATTACCAGCTACATCCTGTCTTACTTGATGGTTGCTTTCACGCTATGTCGGCACTATTTCCCGCAGGGAATAGCACCTATCTTCCCACTAATATTGACCGATTGACCTTTTCGGGAGTTAAGGACACCTCTATATACTGTCATGGTCGCTTCAGCCATAGCAATTTGCAAAACGGCATCTTAATCGCTGATTTAACTATTTTCAGCGAATCGGGTCAATTAATTAGCCAAATTGACGGATTAACCTTTCAACAGGCCCGGCCAGAAACCCTCTTTTCCCAGACCAACGACCTCAAGGATAGTTTATACGAAATTACTTGGCAAGCCACGGACTTGACGGGAATGGATTGGACAGAAACAGGAGATTGGTTAATTTTTGCCGACAAAAAGGGAGTAGGGCAACAATTAGCCGAAAAATTGGTGCAACAAGGGCATAGATGCCAACTTATCACCGAAAACAATCGCCAGACTTGGCAATATCTCCTCAAAAAACCCTATCAAGGTCTAATTTATCTCTGGGGAATCGATGACGACCAAGCTTTAGAAAATAATCAAAACCTAGCCGTCACTCAGGAGCGAATTTGTGGAACTTTGCTGGAAATAGTGCAAGAACTAGGCAAAATAGAGGTTAATTACTCTCCTCGCCTCTATATTGTCACCCAATCGGCTCAATACATTCCTTCTCAACCCACAGTGATTGCCCTTGCCCAAAGTTCCCTCTGGGGATTAGGACGGACTATTGCCCTAGAACACCCAGAATTGCGCTGTCTGTGTCTAGATGGAGATAAATTTCAGGATAGCCACACCTTAGCCCTAGAGGTGTTCCAATCTTTACAAAGTTCGGAGGAGGAAAATCAAATCGTTTGGCGGCAAGGCCAGAGCTATGTGGCTCGTTTAGGGCGATTTATCCCGAAATCGTCGCTAAAAAACCGAGAAATTGCCGAAAATGCCACCTATCTTATTACTGGTGGTCTAGGGGCCTTAGGGCAGCAAGTGGCTAATTGGTTAAGGAAAAAAGGAGCAAAATCCCTCGTCTTACTAAGTCGCCGGGGAATAACTCCAGAAACCCAACCAATTATAGACCAATGGCGACAAGAGGGAACCAATGTAGAAGTTTTTGCCGCCGATGTTAGCGACTTTGGCCAAATGCGTCGGGCTTTTGAGATAATCGAGCAACAGTTACCCCCCTTAAAAGGAATTATTCACACGGCCGGGGTGTTAGAGGATGCCAGCTTATCCAAACAGACTTGGGAGAAATTTGAGCGCGTCTTTTCCCCCAAAATACTCGGCGCTTGGAATTTGCATCTCCTCAGTCAAGAAGTGGATTTAGACTGGTTTATTAATTTTTCCTCGATGGCCTCGGTGTTAGGGTCTTCTGGACAGAGTAATTATGCTAGTGCTAATGCCTTTTTAGATAGTCTAGCCCATTATCGTCAAGCGCAAGGACTGCCGGCCCTGACCGTTAATTGGGGTCCCTGGGCAGAGGGTGGTATGGCCGAAAATTTAGGCGAAAAAGCGAAAAAAAGGCTAATTAAACAGGGTTTTACCCCTCTTGATCCCCAAAAATGTTTGCATCTCCTCGAAACATTGCTGACGACTTCTCGGACACAGGTAACTGTCGCTTCTCTCAATTGGAATAGCTTTTTTAACAGTTTCGAGAATCAAAAAATTCCGCCTTTATTACGAGATTTCCAGAGTTTTTCAGCCCAAAAATTAACCCCAGACAATAATTTTATTGATGTCTTAATTACAGTACCAATTGAGGAGCGTTTTGCGGCTTTGACTGCTCATGTTCAAGGGATTGTAGCGGAAATTCTCGGTATTCCGGCTAGAGAATTTACCAAAGTTGACCAAGGTTTTTTTGAGTTGGGAATGGATTCTTTAATGACGGTGGAATTACGCAATCGTTTAGCCAAGGATTTAGGTAAATCTCTGGCGGCAACTATCACTTTTAAATACCCAACAGTGACCAGTTTGGTCGATTATCTGGTAACTGAAGTTATTGACCTTGACTTTAGTTTAAAACCCTTAGCAATAGGAGCAAATCAAGATAGCAATATTGATCCCCTCAACGAAGAAGACTTATCCCTAGAAGAATTGTCCGATTTACTGCTACAGGAATTAAATTCCTTAGGTTAGAAAAGCAGACCTCAAACCCTATCTAAATAACCTGTTTACCATGACACAAATACCTGCCAAAACTGATCAAATGAGCTTAATAAAAGATGCCTTAAATCAAATTAAGGTCTTAAAAACTAAGCTACATACCCTAGAAAAAGCTAAGAATGAACCAATTGCAATTATTGGTATGTCCTGTCGCTTTCCCCAGGGAGCTAATTCACCGGAAACTTTTTGGGAATTATTGCAATCAGGAACCGATGCCATCAGCGAAATTCCGCCGCAGCGCTGGAATATTGACAATTATTACGATCCTAAGCCCGATGCAAGGGGAAAAGTCTATACCCGTCACGGTGGCTTCTTAAATCAACCGATAGATCAATTTGACGCTGATTTTTTTGGTCTTTCTCCCCGGGAGGTAGCACAAATGGATCCGCAACAGCGATTACTGCTGGAACTAGCCTGGGAAGCTCTGGAAAATGCGGGAATATCACCCTTAAATCGGCGAGGAAGTCAAACGGGGGTATTTATAGGCATGATGACTCAAGATTACTCCCATTTTAGCCATCATCCCGATCTGATTGATGCCTATACGGGAACGGGAAATGCTAAAAGTGTAGCTTCGGGACGTTTATCCTATCTTTTTGGATTTCATGGCCCAACTTTAACGGTTGATACTGCTTGTGCCTCCTCTTTAGTCGCTGTTCATTTAGCCTGCCAAAGTTTACGCAATAACGAGTGTGAAGTTGCCCTAGCCGGGGGAGTCAACCTAATGTTAACTCCCTTCGTTACTATCATGGAATCCCGCGCCCAGATGTTGTCTCCTGACGGTCGTTGTAAAACCTTTGATAGAACAGCGAATGGCTATGTGCGGGGAGAAGGCGGCGGTATTATAGTTTTAAAGTCTTTATCTGCGGCTATTCGGGATAATAACTTGATTTTAGGACTAATTAAAGGTTCGGCTGTTAACCATGGCGGTACGAGTAGCGGTTTAACAGTTCCCAATCAACTTAGTCAAGAACAATTGATTCGTCAAGCTTTAAAAAATGCTCAGGTAAAGCCAGAGGACATTAGCTATATTGAGGCCCATGGAACTGGCACTTCTTTGGGCGATCCCATTGAATTAGGTGCATTATCGACAGTTTTTGCTAAAAATCCCCACCCGGTTTGGGTTGGTTCCGTCAAAACCAATATCGGCCATCTAGAAGCGGCCGCTGGTATTGCCGGACTGATGAAAGTGATTTTATGCTTGCAACATCGACAAATTGCCCCCCATCTCCACTTCCAGCAACCGACACCCCATCTAGACTGGGAAAATCAGCCGCTGAAAGTTCCGACTAAAAACCGTGAATGGGTTAGTGAAAATTCTTCTCGTTTAGCTGGAGTTAGTTCTTTTGGCTTAAATGGCACTAATGCCCATATTATTCTCGAAGAATACCCTTACGAACCTCAAACGACTGCGGCACCTGATTCATCGCCCTATCTGTTCACCCTCTCAGCCAAGACCGAATCGGCTTTAATCAAACTAGCTCAAAAATACGCACATTACCTAGAAAATGCGAAAAATATTGCTTTAAGCTCCATTTGTGCCACTAGCAATCGCAGTCGCTCCCAATTAACCCATCGTTTCACCTGTATTATCTCTAGTCACTGCCAACTTCAAGAAAAATTAACCGCTTTCGTTCAAGGTGAACCCAGTTCTTTTCGCCAAAAAAGTGAATTTAATGGCAAAAATCGGGCAAAAATTGCCTTTCTCTTTCCAGGACAGGGTTCTCAATACCCCGGTATGGGAAGGGAACTATACCAATCCTATCCTCTATTTCGTCAAACACTCGATCGCTGTGCTGAGATTCTCCGTCAATATGGGGACTATTGCCTAACGGAGATTATTGACCAAGAAAATCATCTCAATCAAACTTTTTACAGCCAACCTGCCCTATTTGCTCTCGAATACGCCCTTTTTAAACTCTGGGAATCCTGGGGAATTACCCCCCATGGGGTTATGGGTCATAGTTTAGGGGAATATGTGGCCGCCTGTGTTGCTGGAGTCTTTAGTTTAGAAGATGCCTTAAAATTAGTCTTCTATCGGGCTAAATTGATGGATTCTGTGGGAAAAAGTGGTTCAATGGTCGTTATCTCGGCTAGTGAAGCTGAAATTAGTCCTTTAATTGCCCCCTATCAATCTCAGGTAGCTATTGCCGCTATTAATGGTCAGGATAATATTGTCCTGTCTGGTGCTGCAGAGACCATAGAAACCCTGGTAAAACAGCTTCAGGTCAAAAATCTGAAGATTACCCGGTTAAATGTCTCTCAAGCTTTTCATTCCCCTCTGATGGAGGAAATTTTAGACGAGTTCTGGCAAATTGCTGAAACTATCACCTATCATCCCCCCCAACGAGCCTTAATTTCTAACCTTAATGGCAACTTAGTCAATTTTGAGGTCACTACTCCCGATTATTGGTGTCGTCATCTCCGGTGTTCTGTTCGCTTTGCCGATGGGATAAAAACCTTACTGGACAACGGTTATGAGCTATTTGTCGAATGCGGCTCCCATCCCGTTTTATCGGCCATGGGCAGCCTACTGGATAAAAATTATTCTTGTCTTTGGTTGCCCAGTTTGCGTCGTCAAACCTCTGACCGACAACAGATCCTCGAGAGTGTCAGTCAGCTTTATCTGCGGGGATTCGCCCTGAATTGGCAAGAGATAACGGCCAATCAAGACAGTAAACCCTGTATCTTACCGACCTACACCTTTGAAAGAAGTAGTTATTGGCTAAAAACAGGCGACTTGACCCCAGAAGAAGCGCAATTATTGCCTAAATTGTCGAAATATCTCCTAGAAACACCTCCTCAACCGCCAGAAGTTGTCAAAACCACCACTGCATCATCTTCTGGTCATCTAATTACCCTTGACTCTCTTTTGGCCACACCCGCAGAGAAACAGCTTAAACAACTAGAAACCTACATTATCGGTGTTTTAGAACAGATTACCGGTTTATCCATGGTTAAGCTACATAGCAAGCAACCGCTCTCTAGTTTAGGCTTAGATTCTCTCATGTCCAGTCAATTACGACGTCAACTAGAGGAGGATTTAAAAATTATTGTTCCCGTAGAATACCTAGCGGGATTGAGTATTGAGCAGTTTTTACCGCAAATATTCAACTTAATCATCCAAAACTCCCAACCTGCAACTAGCAACAAAACTCCTCTCCCCTCAAAACAGAAAAAACCAATCAAGACGACTAAAGCCGAAAATATCTCTAATGATCCGAAACTTTGGCTAATTCGCAAACAAGCTAATCCTAACGCCCGCATTCGTCTATTTTGTTTTCCCTACGCCGGTGGGGGTGCCTCCGCATTCCAAAATTGGCTGAATTACTGCCCCAAGGAAGTGGAATTTTGGGCGATTCAACTACCCGGACGCGAAACGCGTCTTCAGGAAACTGCGATTACATCGCTAAAATCCCTGATTAATCGTCTCATTCCGATTCTGACTCCCTATTTAGACCAACCTTATGCTTTTTTTGGTCATAGCATGGGTTCTTTAATCAGTTTTGAATTAACCAGAGAATTAGCTAAAACTCGCCAAAATCTACCCCAACATTTATTTATGTCTGGATTTCGAGCGCCTCAAATTGTCAATCCCGATTTACCCATTCATCGTCTGGGAGATGAGCAATTTTTAACAGCTTTAGGTCATTTTCAAGGAACCCCAGAAACTCTCCTCAAAAATCCTGATTTAATGGCGGCTTTTTTACCAATTTTACGAGCAGATTTCAAACTCCTAGAGACCTATTCTTATCAACAAGGTCAACCCTTAAATTGTCCTATTACCGTTTTTGGAGGCCACAACGATGCCAAGGTTTCTGCCGATCAATTACAACAATGGCAACTGCAAACCAATCAAGATTTTGTCCTGCATACCTTACCCGGAGGACATTTCTTTATCAATCAACATACGGAGAAAATTATGAAAATAATTTGCCACAGTTTACGAGAGTTTCCTGAACAAATGACTGCCTAATCAACCAATTATTCAAGGGAGAAAAATCATGACTTTAGATTACAAAGAGCAATACTGTATTATTGGGGCTGGTGCCGCAGGATTAGCGGCGGCTAGAGCCTTAAGCAAAGCCAAAATTCCCTTTAATGTTATCGAATCTGCTCAGGATGTTGGGGGTATTTGGATTTATGACCGTCCCGATAGTCCAATGTATAAAAATACGCATCTAATTGGCCATAAAACCACACAACCTTTTTCCGATTTTCCCATGCCAAAAGATTACCCAGATTATCCCAATCATCGGTTAGTCTATGAATATCTTCGCAATTATGCCGCTCATTTCAATCTCTATGATTTCATGGAATTTAATCTCAGCGTGGAGAAAGTAAAAAAAGCGGGTAACTTTTGGGATGTCACCCTTAGCAACCAAGAAACCAGACGATACCGAGGGGTTTTAATCGCTAGTGGTTATCATAGTAAACCGAATATTCCTCAATTTTCTGGGCATTTTGACGGGGAAATTATCCATTCAAAAGATTATGATAATCCCGCTCAATTAAATGCTAAAAAAGTCCTGGTAGTTGGAGCGGGACAATCAGCCATGGATTTAGTCGTCGAAGCGGCTATTAATGGTAGTAAAACTTTCCATAGTACCCGCCGTGGCTTTCTCTGTATGCCGAAATTTTTGTTCGGTTTGCCCCCAGAATGGGTGATGATTAACACGCCAATCATGAATCTAATTCCAGCCCAAGAACACATGAAAATGATGGCTTTATTATCACCAATAGCTCTATTCTTACAAGGAGTTAATCTCAAAAAACTCAATATTCCTACAGATTGTAAAAGTAACGGTCTAATTATTCCCAACAGTGACCAACAAATCTATCGTTATTATGTGCATGGAGATGTCACCCATAAGCCTAATATCCAAGAATTAGACGGAAAGAATGTTATTTTTGCCGATGGCAGTACAGAAGAAATTGATCTGATTATCTACGCCACTGGTTACAAAATTGAATTTTCTTTTATTGACAAATCAGATTTAAATTGGCAAGAAGGAACCACCCAGCCCAACCTCTATATGAATGTTTTTCACCCAGAGGAAAATAACCTGTTTGTCATCGGAATGGTTCATCCCACTGGCACCCACTGGCGAGTATTTGAAGAACAAAGTAATTTAGTGGCCGCTTATCTACAAGCTCAGGATAAAAAATCCCGGTTTGTCTATAAATTTGAAAAGCTAAAACGTCAAATTAGTGCCAATTTAAGCGCCGACAATAAACACCATAGCGGTACTCACTCCTTAGTGATTGACAAATTGGGTTATATACGCCAAGCCCAAGGATTAGCTCGCCGATTACTGGCTTAAATCTCCCAGGATAATTCCCCCCCTCTGAAATCCCTCTCTCTTAACTCCAATGCCCTACATTATTGAGACAGCTACCGGTTTTCCAGAACATTACTATCCCCAAGAAGTTCTAGAAGTCAATATCAGAAATCATTGTGCTAATCTTCTTCAAGATTATTGCCGAGAAAATCAACTCGACTTCCAGGAACAAACCTTTTTTGATTTAGAACAAATTCATCGTTTTTTCAGTAATGTCAAAATTCAAGGGCGATACTTCACTATTCCCCTAGATGAATTCGATGCCGATAATCCTCCTGGAATCGCCCAACCCTTTCGTCAAATGGTCGATCTAACTATGGATTTAGTAACATCGACAGTAACTAATTTGCTCAAAAAAGCCGCTCTTTCTCCCAAAGAAATCTCCCTAGTTACTTCCGTTACTGTTCTTCCTTCCGTTCCTTCCCTAGAAAGTTTACTCCTCAATCGTCTAGATTTTTCCCTCGATATCAAGCGGCAAGCGTTATCCGGTGTCGGCTGTTTGGGAGGCGCCCAAGGATTAGCCAGAGTAAACGATTATCTGCAAGGACATCCCACCGAAGCAGCGATTTTGTTTACCACCGATCCCTCCTCTGGCCTTTGGCAAGGGTCAATTCATAGCGATTTAACGGAATTATTGGGACAATTACCCGAAGATCCGTCTCAATATAGCAATATCATTATGACCCTTGTGGTAGCGGCTTTATTTGGCGATGGAGTCGGCACGGTTCTCTTAGCGGGAGATGAACATCCCTTAGTCAAGCAAGGTAAAGCAAAACTGAAGATTATCGGCACTCAATCGCTGTTAATGCCCCACACAGAGCATTTAATGGCATTACCTTTAACAGACTACGGTTTTCGCCAAATTCTTCGCCCAGAAGTCTCTGATTACGTCAAGGGTGGGGTGAGAAAAGCGGTGACATCTTTACTGGAAAAAACAGGAGTTTCCCTCGAGGAAATTGTCTGTTGGATGGTGCATCCGGGGGGTCCAAAGATTCTCGATGCAATAGTTGAAGAATTTCAGTTAGAACCAGATGTTTTACAGGTTAGTTGGGATATTTTGGCAGAAATTGGCAATATTGCCTCTGCTACTATCCTCTGCATTCTCGATGAAACCCTTTCCCGTCCCCATCCTCCCACGGGTTCCTACGGATTAATAATTTCCATGGGGCCTGGATTTGCTCAAGAAGCCATTTTAGTTCAATTCTAAGGATATTTAAGGATGTTAAGCCAAATAGTTTTCATTGCCCTGATTAGTTACATTATTGTCCAACGAGTGCGCGTTACTCGTCTGAGTAAACAGAATATGGCCAAAGTCTTAGCGGAAGGTGGCAAACTGCATAGTTCTAATTATGTGGGATTCGTCAAGATTTTCCAATCTAGCTGGATGCTTTGCATGATCGGGGAAGTTTATCTGCTCGATCGACCTTTTATTCCAGCATTGGCTTTATTTTCCCTAATTACTACTTTTTTAGCTCAAAAGCTCCGCTATGCCTCCATTGAAGCCTTGGGCGATCGCTGGATTCATCAGGTGGTCACGGTTCCTCAGACACCCGTGATCGACAATGGCATTTATCAATATATCCGTCATCCTAACTGGTGGGCCATGATCACGGAATTAGCGGTGGTTCCCCTGTTTCATACCGCTTATCTGACATCTATAGTCTTTAGTCTCCTGAATGCTTGGTTATTAATCCAACGCATTCCGGCTGAAGAAGAAGCTTTAAGTCAAGACACCAATTATCAAGCAGTTTTCGCCAATACTCCCCGTTTTATTCCTAGTTTTAGCGCAATTTTCTCTCGCAAACAGCAACCGCTTAAAAGTTAATTGCCACGGATAGCAGGGCCGGTTCCCTACGGCCCTTTAATTACCCCTCATACCTGAATTTCAAGGAGAAAAAAAATACTATGGACTCTCTAATTGTTTCCGAAAATATTATTAGCGACAATTTAACTAACGCTCTACAAGAATGGGAAAATTTATTAGGCTCCGAATATGTCAGCACCGATAACAAAAAACGCCTAGAAGCCGAGACCGCTACCTACGAAACCCATGCTAAAATCCCGGCAATTATTCGCCCAGGTAATCGTCAAGAAGTCCAAGAATCTCTAAAAATTGCTAATCGCTATCAAACCCCTGTCTATCCTATTAGTACAGGTAAAAATTGGGGTTATGGTTCGCGAGTTCCTAGCCGCACCGGTTCGGTTTTAATGGATTTGAGTCGATTAAATCAGATTTTGGATTATAATGAAACCCTAGCTTATGTAACTATTGAAGCGGGTGTTACTCAGCGACAACTCTACGATTTTTTGCAGAAAAATGGCAATAAATTATTAATGAGTGTCACCGGTTCGACTCCTGATTCTAGTATTATTGGCAATATTCTCGAACGGGGTGAAGCCAAAGGACCTTTGGGAGATCGCTTTAATCATGTCTGTGGAATGGAAGTAGTTTTGCCCACAGGTGAATGTGTTCATACGGGATTTAATCGCTTTGAAAACTCCCAAATAGGGGCGGTCAATCGTTGGGGAGTCGGTCCCTATTTTGATGGAATTTTTACCCAATCTAACCTGGGAATCGTCACCAAAATGACTTTTTGGTTAACGCCCTATCCTGAATATTTTCAGGCTTTTTTCTATAGCATCGATCAAGAAAATAAATTAGAGTTATTGATCGATCAACTACGTCAACTGAAAATGGCAGGGGTAATTAAAACCACCTTCCACATTAATAATAACTACCGAATGTTGTCCATTCAACAACAATATCCCTGGCAGGAATGCCAAGAAAAAACTCCTTTACCCCCCGATTTATTAGAACAATTAAGTCATCAATGGGGCGGCGGTGTTTGGATAGGAGAAGGAGCTTTATATTCGGCTTCACCAGAACAGGGAAAAGTCGAAAGAAACCTAATTGAAAAAGCCTTGAAAGGAATTGTCAATAAACTTATGTTTTTTGATGAAAATAAGTTCAAAATGGCCAGCAAAATGAGTCCCATTTTTAAAGTATTTACTGGTGTGGAAATTAAGGACAAGGTGGATTTAATTTATCACAAAAATCCCCAACGAGGAATGATTACCGAAAAAGTGCTGAAGATGGCTTATTGGCGCAAAAAAACGCCCCCCACCGATAGGTTGAATTTAGACCTGGATGCCTGTGGCATGATTTGGTGTGTTCCCGCTGTTCCTTTTCTGGGAAATCATCTCAGAAATGCTCTCAATATTATCAGCAGCATCGCTCAAAAATATGGTTATGAACCCAATATCGGCATTAACTGTATTACCGAGCGCAATATCAACATCAATGCTGCCATTTTTTATGATCGATTGCTAGAAGGCGAAGACCAAAAAGCCTTAAATTGTCACGATGAAATGTTGGCAGAATTGATCAATCAAGGCTATTATCCCTACCGTCTTAGTACCCACTCTATGAATAGTTTACCCGTAGCCCAAGACGATTATAGTTGCTTAATCCAGAAAATTAAAGACAGCTTGGATCCCAATCACATTCTCTCACCCGGTCGCTACGAATTTCTTTAAATAAGCCTAACAATCTACTGCTAACTACCCATCTCTCCCCCAATTATAATGACTTCTAGCACTTCTAGCAAATGGCAACATCTCCGAATAGATTATCTTCCGTATATCACTGGTTGGTTTGGTAACTTTATCGTTAATAATGCCCTTCTAACCATGCTAATTTATCGCTACGACCCGGGCATTCCCAATGACTATAACTTGTCCATTTTATTGCCCTCTGCTTTAGTGGGGATAGCGATAATGATTAGCCGTATTGCTGGGGCTTTTGTGCAGCCAGTGATCGGTTATTTTTCCGATCGCTTTTGGAGTCCTTGGGGCAAAAGAAGACCATTTATACTAGCCAGTTTAGTCCCTTTAATTGGTGGTTTTATCCTGTTGTTTAATCCCCCTAATAACTTAAATCAAACCACTTACTTCATTTATTTAGTCACCATGCTTTGGGTGTTTTATGTGGGTATGGCATCCTATCATGTTCCCTATTTAGCCTGGTTGCCCACTCTCGCTAAAAGCCCAGAAGGAAGGGTTAAATTATCAACTCAAATCGGAATTTTTGGTTTAGTTGGTGCCACCATTGGTGGGATTATTGCCCCTTGGTTAACTGATAGCTATGGCTTTCAGGGAATGGGTATTGCTATTAGTCTTATTGGGCTAATTACTCTAGCTATGCCCTTGCTAGAAAAAGAAGAATATAGTCCTTCTAAGGGGAAATATCCTAACTTTAAAACCACCTTAACGGCGGCTTTTACCAATCGGACTTTTTGTATATATATGATCACCATGATCTTGGCGTGGATGGTGATTAGTATTATCTCGGTGATTCCGACTTTTTTAGTAATTGCTCTCCTCAAACGAGAGGTAAGTTTTGCCGCCGTGATTAATACTATTATCGTGGGGAGTGCCTTGGCTGGATTTACCCTAGTTCTACCCTTAGCGCAAAAATATGGCAAAAAACTGGTTTTTCAAGGTTCTTTAATCTGGGTTGGCCTGGGTATGATTGCCATGGCCTGTGGTCGCTTTTGGTGGCAAGATTCTTTGATTCCCTGGTTAATCCTTTCGATCATCGCTAATTTAGCCCTAGCCAGCTTTTTTAGTCTGCCGAATGCCATGTTATCGGACATTATCGATCAAGATGCGGAGCAACAAGGAATCGGCCGAGAAGCAATATTTTTTGGTACCAGGGGTCTCCTAATTCAATTTAGCCAAGGTGCGGGGTCTTTTCTAACAGGATTAATCCTTTCTTTCGGGAAAACTCCTGATAACCCCTGGGGGGTACAAATTGCCTTTTTGTGCGCCGGTATATTATCCCTAGCAGCGGCTTTTGTCCTCCGGCCTTATGCGATCAAAAAATAGTTCTTTCCTCGCTAATCTGTTATTACTCTTGACAAAACCCTACTCATTTGGAACTAGATTATGACTTCCCCCAATCCCATCACCAAACAGCAAGAAACTGCTATCAAAAAACTGCGATTGCCCTGGCGATTAATTATTACTGGGATCCTAGCGGCCACCTCGGTTTTTGCCTATCCTACCCTGCGTAATGTCCTCTTAGAAGACACCTCTGAATCCACCACCTCAGAAGAAACCGCTTCGTTAGCAATCGATAAGAGCAAGACGGCAGCCTTACCTGTGCGAACCTTAACTTTAAGTCCTGTCACCCATCACCAAGAACCGCGCCGTTATACGGGTAATATTGTGGCTAAACGGACAAGTGAACTAGGATTTGAGCGTTCGGGACAATTAATTAGTTTATTGGTTCAAGAGGGTCAAGAGGTACGCCGAGGTACTTTAATTGCTACTCTAGATACACGCAATTTAGAAGCACAAAAACAAGAACTCATCGCCCAGCGATCGCAAGCGACGGCTAAACTGCAAGAATTACAAGCTGGTTCCAGGAAAGAAAGTATCGCCGCAGCCCAAGCAAAAGTCCGCGATCTCAGGGAACAATTAGCTTTAGCCCAATCTAAATACCAAAGACGGCTAGGATTGTATCAAGAAGGGGCAATTACTAGAGAACAACTCGAAGAAGTGCAAACAGATGTTAATGCACAACAAGCGAGAATTGATGAAGCCCAAAGTCAATTAGATGAACTCAAAGCTGGTACTCGTCCCGAATTGATTTCTCTGCAAAAAGCCGTTATTGACCAATTTGATGCCCAACTGAAGAATATTAAATTAGAGATTGAGAAAAGCCAACTTCAAGCCCCCTACGATGGCACTATTGCCCTCCTTCACGTCAATATTGGCACTGTTGTTTCTGCAAGTAATCCGATCGTTCGTTTAGTGGAAAGTAATAAACTGGAAGCGCGTATAGGGGTTCCCATTGACCAGTCCGAAAACTTACCAATTGGCAGTAAACATCGTTTAAAAATTGGTAACAAAATATTAACAGGACAAGTCACTTCAACCTTGCCCCAAATCGATCCGACTACCCGTACCGCCACGGTTATTTTAAGTTTAAATCAGACTCAGGGCCTGATTCCGGGGCAAGTGGTCAGCCTAGAATTATCTCAATCAGTTCCACAATCGGGCTATTGGTTGCCCACAGAAGCTTTAGTACAAGGCACGAGAGGATTATGGTCTTCCTATGTTCTAGGAGAAGCTAATCCCGATAATCCTCGACAGTTTACCGTCAAACGCCAAGATTTAGAAGTTCTAGCGATTCAAGGCGATCGCTTGTTGGTGCGCGGGACTCTCACCTCCGGTGATCGAGTGATCGTCGAAGGGGTTCACCGCATCGTACCCGGGCAAATGGTGGAAATTTGGTAGTCAGTGGTCATTAATCAGCTTTATTATCCCTAATAATCTCCAATGAATAACTTATTTGAACGTAAACCTAGATTACTAATTCTGACCTTAATTCTGATTATTGTCTGGGGATTGTCTTCCTTTCAAATTTTGCCGCGCATGGAAGATCCCGAAACAATTAATCGAGGTGCCACCATTACCACCAATTTACCCGGTGCCAGTCCTTATCGGGTCGAATCCCTAGTGACCGAAAAAATTGAACAATCTCTCTCTAGCATCAAAGAAATTAGCCTGATTGAGTCCTCCTCAGAATTAGGGCGTTCCACGGTCAATATTGAACTTAAAGATGAAGTGACTGATGTGGATCCCGTCTGGTCACGCATTCGCGATCGGATTACCGATGTCATCCCGGAACTACCCCCAGAAGCCCAAAGACCCTTATACGAAGAAGGATATAGTAAAGCCTTTAGTTTATTGACTGCCATCCTTTGGGATCTAGATACCGCTCCTAATTACGCTATTTTACGCCGACTTGGCCAAGAACTGTTCGATGAATTAGAAGCCCTTTGGGGAACCGAAAGGGTCGAGTTAGTCGGGGTTCCGGCCGAGGAAATTTTAGTCGAAATCGATCCGGTGAAATTATCCTCCCTGGGCCTAACCGCCGTCGAAGTTGCCCAACAAATTCAAACCAGTGATGCCAAGGTCGCCGCCGGACAACTTCGCAGTAATCGCAATAATTTATTATTGGAAGTCGATACCAGTTTAGAATCACTCTCTCGGATTCGAGCAATTCCGATTCGTTACAGTAATGAGGGACAATTTACCCGTTTAGGAGATATCGCTCTAGTTACCAAGGGAATTCAAGAACCACCACCAGAACTAACCATTATTAACGGTAAACCGGCTATTGTGGTGGCCGCTATGATGGAATCGGGGCAACGCATAGACGAATGGACAGCGGCAGCCCAGGCCAAGTTAGACCTGTTTCGCCCTTCTCTCCCCCAAGGTGTGAGCCTCAAGATAATTTTTGCCCAAAATCGTTATGTGGCTAACCGACTCGATGGATTATTCAGCAACATGATCCTAGGGTTACTCTGTGTCATGGGGACAGCTTTTGTGATGATGGGATGGCAGTCCGCCTTGGTGGTGAGTTTATCCTTGCCTTTATCGATCCTGATGGTCTTTGCCGGTATGAATCTCTGGCAAATCCCCCTACATCAAATGTCGGTGACAGGAATTGTTATTGCTTTGGGACTTTTGATCGATAACGCTATTGTGATTGTCGATGAACTGCAAAAAGGACTACGGACGGGAATAGCTCACGAACATATTGTTGCTGAAACCGTTAAACAGTTAGGGATTCCCCTCTTAGCTTCTACCCTAACCACGATTTTGTCTTTTATGCCGATCGCTCTTTTGCAAGGAGGCACTGGCGAATTCGTGCGTACTATCGCCCAAACAGTGATCTTAGCCTTGGTTAGTTCTCTAATTTTGTCCCTAACGATTATTCCTATTCTCAGTTTACGTTTATATCAACTGACTCATCGATCGCACCAGACAAAAACCCATTGGTGGGATACGGGAATTAATTTACCGCTCCTAACGGGTTTGTATCGCCAAATTTTGAAGTTAATTCTCTATTTTCCGGTATTAGGTCTGGTTATTGGCTTGATTATCCCAATTACTGGCTTTGTTGTCGCTGGCACTCTCCCAGAAGAATTCTTTCCCCCAGCAGAACGAGATCAGTTAACCCTAGAAATCGAACTGGCCCCCACCACAACCCTAGAAGTAACTCAGGTAAAAGTGGCTCAAGCTGCAAAAATACTGCTAGATCATCAAGAAATTGCGGAAGTTCACTGGTTTTTAGGGCGTAATGCTCCCCCCTTCTACTATAATCTCTCCGATGGCGTCAAAGACTCTCCTAATTTTGCCCAAGCGTTGATTCAACTTCGGCAAGTTTCTGATGAACCCCAATTGATCGAAACCTTACAAAAACAATTAAGTCAAGCTCTACCGATGGCAAGGGTATTAGTCAGCCCCCTAGAACAGGGTCCACCGGTGGGAGCCCCGATCGAAATTAGGGTTTATGGCTCAGAATTGGAGATGTTAAGGAAAATTGGCGAGTCCCTACGGGAAGAACTGGCAAAAATACCCGAAATAACCTATTCTGTTGCTGATTTAAGTGAAATTCAAGCTAAATTAGCCTTAAAAATTAATGAAGAAAAAGCTCGACTAATTGGTTTGGATAATGCGGCGATCGCCAGTCAATTGGATAACCTTTTAGAAGGTTCTGTGGGTGGCTCGATTTTAGAAGCAACGGAAGAATTACCCGTACGAGTCCGAGTCGCTAATCGCGATCGCGAGCAACTGCCACAAATTGCCTCTTTAAATATTCTCGGTAATTCCGCCACTGCTGAACGGGCGAATATTTCCCTTTCCTCCGTGGCAGAATTTGATTTTCTCCCCGAATTAGCCACGATTCCTCGACGAAATGGCAAGCGAATTAATACGGTGAAGGCCTATGTTCAAGCTGATGCGATCGCTGCAACGGTTTTAGACGAATTTCGCCAAAACTTAGAATCGGGCAAATTTTCTCTTCCGCCAGGGTATCGGCTCGAATTTGGCGGAGAGGAAGAAGAAAGAGATACGGCTGTGGCTAATCTAATTGCTAGTGTGGGAGTCTTGGCGATTCTAATGCTATCAACCCTTGTTCTTTCTTTTAACTCCTTCCGTCTTGCTGCCCTAGTTACTGTCGTCGGTATTAGTTCAATTGGACTAGCCTTATTTTCCCTCTGGTTATTTGAATATCCCTTGGGATTCATGTCCATTTTAGGCACTATCGGCTTAGTTGGGGTTTCCGTTAATGACTCTATTGTCGTGGTGGCGGCTTTACAAGCTTTACCGCCCCATCTTCAACGCCAACGCAAGGCAATCCGGGAAGTGGTCATTGCTTCCACCCGTCACATTCTCACCACTACCTTAACCACCGTGACGGGATTTGTGCCATTATTCCTCTACGGCGGCGCTTTTTGGGAACCCCTCGCTATCTGTATTTCCATCGGGGTGGTCGGAACCACCCTAAGCGCGCTGGTATTTGTCCCGTCGGGATGGTACTATCTCGCTCAAGCCCAAAAGGTTTCCCCTCTGTCTGTTTCTGAGTAGCTTGATTAAATGCCACTTTTGTAGAGACGTTGCTAGACAACGTCTCTATTGATTTGGGTAAAAATAGCCTGAAAGTCCTCTCGGCTCCACCGCCCTGATCCGAGAAAATAGGGATAATTGGCTGGGTTAAATATAATCGAGTTTGAACAATAGATAAGTTTTTTAACAAGAGTAGTTTTAGATACTAATTACCCGATGGACTGGGGTAGAATTGGGAAAACCAGTCCAACTGTTTTAGCCAAGCTATTTAACTATGATTAAAATTAACTTGCTGTTCGGGTTATCTTCCCTTAAAAAATCGAAAAAAAACTTTACATAAACTCAAAGGAGGGCCTCGTAAATTGCTCATCTAAAAGCAGAGTGAGTTATCGGACAAAGTTTTTAGGTGCTTTTGTTGATTACTTCTTAACCACCGTCTTAAAGTAGAAGAAGGGAGATGAAAGTTAATCAGTTACTAAGACGCTACGAACAAGGAGAGCGGGATTTTTTAGCCATTGACTTGATGAGTCTAGATCTACAACAAGTGACTCTGATTGCCGTCAATTTTGCTGCAGCCAATTTGCGCGGAACTAATTTGAGTCGCTCTTTTCTGACTAAATCAAATCTGCGGGGAGCGAGTTTGAATTGGGCGAATTTAACCTATGCCAAATTAAGTCAAGCGCAATTAGTGGAAGCGGACTTAACCAAAGCCAATCTCACCGGGGCCTTTATGGTTCAGGCAAACCTGCGTAACTCGCGATTAAGTGGGGCGGATCTTTCCCATGCTAATCTCCGGGGGGCGAATTTATGCGGGGCGAATTTATGCGGGGCGAATTTATACTTAGTTAATCTCTTGGAGGCAACCCTAGATAAAGTTAATCTCAATTGGGCTAATTTGCAAGAGGCGCGGTTAAGTGGGGCTAAATGTCGTCAGATTTCCGCAAGGGAAGCCAATTTTAGCGGCTCTTTTCTGAAAGAGGTGGACTTTCAAGGGGCCAATTTAGAAAGGGCTAATTTTAGCGAGGCACGTCTGACGGGTAGTGATTTACGCGGGGCCAATTTAGCGGGTGCTAATCTAGCGGGAGCGCGTTTACAAGAAGTAAATCTACAGGGAGCGGACTTGAGGGGTGCTAACTTGACGGGGACTTGTTTTGAGAGCGTCACCGGTTGGACAGAAACCGCCCAAGAAGATGATATTTTTCCCCTAGACTGGTTTCAGCCCCGTTTTGCCACTTAAAAGTCAATATGTCTGCCGAAAGTCCCTCCTTTTCCTATCAATTAACGATTAGCTGGAGTGGTTAATCTTTGGTTAGGAATGGGGATTGGGGGAGCATTATTCGGCTCGTCCTCGAAGGGTAAAGCAGGAGGAGGAGGAGTGGTAGCACTGGGAGATGGTGCTGGAGATGGCGTGGGATTAACGGCAGCGGGGGGACTTTTCGGGGTGACTACGGGTGCGGGAGAGCTAAAACCGAGGAGATCTTTGCCAAAGGGAAAAACATTTCTCCAGCGTTGAATATTGGGATGACCAAACCAATCTTGACGGGACACCTTCACCGAGAGCAAAGGTGCGATCGCCCCTGATTTTTCGGCCGTTATCAATAAATCAATTTTATTACTGGACTTCCCCCATACAGAAATACTAAAAAATTAACAAAACCCTTACTGCCTGGAGCTTCTCAGAAAAAATTGAAAAGACGCTACTGGGTACATTTTCCCTTTGAAAATGGCTGTACCGTTGACTGTATCTAGAGTAGA
>NZ_JASJFB010000617.1:0-3998 GCF_030065455.1 Microcystis sp. M53602_WE12
AAATTACATCGAAATAGATAGATGGTTTCCTAGCTCTAAAAGGTGTAGTAATTGCGGGCATATTGTCGAAAAGATGCCGTTAAATGTTCGAGAATGGGATTGTCCAGACTGTGGGACACACCATGACCGAGATGTTAACGCTAGTAAAAATATTTTGGCCGCAGGGCTTGCGGTGTCAGTCTGTAGAGCGACCATAAGACCAGAACAGAGTAAATCTGTTAAGGCAGGTGCGGAACCCCGCAAGGGAAAGAAGCAGAAACCTAAATCGTGAGGTTTGGGAATCGCCGTCCGTTTTACGGCGGTGAGGATGTCAAAGCAGGAATAGTTTTTTTGTACGCTAAGAAATAATAGCAAGAATTCCCCTGTGGAAAATCTGTGGAAAACCTGAGCTTTTTTCGATCGCTCTTTCTGGGCTAAAATCTATCAATAGCAATAACTTCGCCCATTGCTAGGTTTTTACTGCAATTCTGAAAAGATTGTGGAAAAATTGTCAAAAGTGAAATTTTTGCCCTTTCTCAGCCAATTACATCAGCTGTTAACCATCAAGCTATAAGTCAAGAAGAGCGAGACTTGAGCCGACCAGCGCTCTTCCTAGGGAAAAATTGCGTCAAATGTAGGCCAGTGATCTTTAAAATGGAACAAGCAGCAGGAAGTTAACAAAACAAAGCTCCGGGCATTCCCCGAAACCGATAGACTCAAATAGACAAGGAGACAGGATTGGTTAGCACATCTTCGTATCAAACAACAAAATCGAAAGAAATCTTTACAGCCGCTCAAAAATTAATGCCGGGGGGTGTAAGTTCCCCCGTGCGGGCCTTTAAATCCGTCGGTGGTCAACCCATCGTTTTTGAAAGCGTCAAAGGGGCCTATATTCGCGACGTGGACGGTAACGAATACATCGACTATGTGGGAACTTGGGGGCCGGCTATCTGTGGTCATGCCCATCCCGAAGTGATTGCCGCCCTACACGATGCCCTAGACAAAGGAACCAGTTTCGGCGCTCCCTGTGTCCAAGAAAATATTCTCGCTGAAATGGTGATTGATGCTGTTCCCAGCATTGAAATGGTGCGTTTTGTCAATTCCGGCACCGAAGCCTGTATGTCCGTCCTGCGCTTAATGCGGGCTTTTACTGGCCGGGATAAAATCATCAAATTCGAGGGCTGTTACCACGGTCACGCCGATATGTTCCTGGTTAAAGCCGGCTCTGGTGTAGCCACCCTGGGTTTACCCGACTCGCCGGGGGTTCCCAAAACCACCACTAACAACACTTTAACCGCCCCCTACAATGACCTGGAAGCGGTAAAAGCCCTCTTTGTCGAAAATCCCGACTCGATCGCCGGGGTAATTTTAGAGCCAGTGGTGGGTAATGCCGGCTTTATCGTGCCGGATGCTGGCTTTTTAGAGGGATTGCGGGAATTAACCAAGGAATACGGAGCCTTATTAATGTTTGATGAGGTAATGACCGGATTTCGCATCGCCTACGGTGGCGCTCAGGAAAAATTCGGCATCACCCCCGATTTAACCACCCTCGGCAAAGTTATCGGCGGTGGGCTGCCGGTGGGGGCCTACGGCGGTCGGGCTGATATTATGGCGATGGTGGCTCCGGCCGGCCCGATGTACCAAGCGGGAACCTTATCCGGCAACCCTTTGGCCATGACGGCGGGAATTAAAACCCTCGAGTTACTCCAGCGCCCCGGCACCTACCAATATCTCGATAAAGTGACTAAATCCTTAACTGAAGGGCTGCTGAAAGTGGCTAGAGATGCTGGTCACAGCGTTTCTGGAGGTTATATTAGCGCCATGTTCGGAATGTTTTTCACTGGCTCCCCCGTACATAACTATGAAGATGCCAAAAAGGCCGATGTGGCTAAATTCGGTCGTTTTCACCGGGGAATGTTGGAAAGAGGCGTTTATCTAGCTCCTTCCCAGTTTGAAGCTGGTTTTACTTCTTTAGCTCACACAGAGGCCGATATCGAACGGACTTTGGCCGCCGCTAAGGAGGTTTTAGCAAGTTTATAGTTAATGCCGCTTCGACTGGGAAAATTGATTGATAGAGTCCCAAGATTGATGAGTTGACATTTCCCCGCTTGCAAAAGACGGGGATTCTCCGGGGAAATTTGCGGAGAAACCCCGAACAATCGAGGGATTATTCTCCCCAGCACTGTCAAACCTATCAGTCTAACCACAGGCCGACCCTTTTTAGTCAACCAGATGGAGGAGACCATGAGCAAGCGGTATCTAACTTGACAAAAATTACCTCGGTTTTTATAATCCTGAAACCGTTAACAAAATTGAGCGATAAATAGCCCAGCAAAAAATCAAGAAAAACAGCAAAAAAAACGGGGTTCCCCCCTTGACAAATAGCCAAAACTAGGCATTAGTTAAATTTAATGATTTTTTAATAAAAACCGCTTTCTATCACCAGAAAGAGCGATGGGTAGATTTTTATCAGAGTAATGTAATCATCTTTACAACTATCGGGGATCAAAGGATGTTAGGGTGAAGGAGCGATGACAAACCCACTTTAAGATCACCCCAATTGCTATGGCACAGATTCTCGATCCCCTCCCCAACGGCAAGAAAAATAGTATTCTTTGTTGCTATGTCAATGCGACCAGTCATATTCAAATTGTTCGCATCACCAATATTGCTAACTGGTATTTTGAAAGGGTGGTTTTCCCCGGGCAGCGTTTAGTATTTGAGACCCTAGCGGATGCTTTCTTAGAGATTCATACGGGGATGATGGCCAGTGCCATCCTTTCCGATAACATCCCCTGTGAACGCCTTTATATCAGCGATGGGGATGACGATGACTCCGATGGTCAACTAGAGGGGGAAATATTCTACCCCCATTCCCTAGAGGAAAGTCAAGGGGCGAAAATTGACAATACCGTACCCTTCGGTTTAAGTTTAGCTTCCGCCTAGCTAATCAACTAATCTGATAATTCCCCTCGCACGAGAATCACAGTGCAATTAACGGCACGGGCAATCGTCGAGGGGATATTGCCATTTAATAACTGATTGAGCAGACTCTCTCTAGATGCACCCAAAAGCACCAAGGAACAATCTTCCGATTCTACCAGATTAATTACCGCCTCGGCCGGAGAGGCCGAACGAATCGGTAAAGGCACGACTGGCTGTGCGATCGCTTTTTGTAAAGATGCTTGTAAAACTTCCAAAGTGGACAGATCTGGCAGTAACTCCGTCGGAGAATAAATTTTACATAACCAAAGTTCGGGATGATCCGAAGACTCGGACAAAGACAGCAAACTAGGCAATAATGCTAAAGCTCGTTGAGCATTGGGACCTCCGGCAGTGGGAATCAGCCAAATCCTTTCCCGATTAAGATCGTTGGGAAAACAATCCTTTGTCCCCAATTTTACCAAGATGGTTTCACAGGGAGCCTCAGCGATCAAAGTATCGACTGAAAACCCGAAAATCGCCCCAGTAGTGGATTTTTCCCCCGTCCAACCCATAATTAATAAATTGCTGTGTCGTTCGCGAATCGTGGCCAAAATCCCGTCGGCGATATCCTGAACAACGGAAATTTGTGTATGAACAGAGATATTCTGCTGTCGGGCTAATCTTTCCAGACGATGAAGTAATTTGCGTCCTTCCCGCGTATCTACCCTGACTTCCGCCGGAGAACTAAGACGAGGCACAGTAATCACATAGAGACAATCTATCTCATAATTGCGTTCACGGGCGACAGCAGCGGCAATTTTAAACAAAGCGGTAGCGGTGTCGGGATTGGCAATGGGTAACAAAATCCGGCCCGTTCCCACGGCTGGGGAACGAGTTTGATAAACCACATAGGAAGGGGTACTGCGTTGGGGCAGTTGACAAACTCCCCCCAATTGATCGGCTTCCACCCGGATAATATCGGTACGGGTGATAATCCCCACCAGTTTTTGACCATCGGTAACGGGTAAACGGGAAAGCTGATAGCGATTTAAGAGAAATAAAACATCGCTTAAAGCTGCCTGGGGGGCCACAGT
>NZ_JASJFB010000327.1:0-2906 GCF_030065455.1 Microcystis sp. M53602_WE12
AGAAAATTTTGCTTGGCTTTTTTGCTGTCCCTTATCCTCATCAACACCGGATTAGTTATGCCTAGTTACGCAAACGAAAGAGAATTGAGGACAATTACCGTGACGGGGGAAGGAATAGAAAATATCGCCACTTCTCAAGCAGTAGTGCGCTTAGGGGTAGAAGTTCAAGGCAAAGAAGCGGGGAAAGTGCAGCGGGAAACCGCCAATCGTAGCGATGCGGTGGTTAAATTTCTCCGTTCCCGTCAAGTGGAAAAATTGGAAACCACCGGCATCAGTTTACAGCCCAATTACGACTTCAGCAACAACCAAAGACGTTTAATCGGTTATATCGGGGCTAATTTGATTAGTTTTCAGATCGATATAGCCCAAGCGGGGATTTTAATCGATGAAGCGGTGAAAGTCGGGGCAACACGCATCGATGGGGTCAGTTTTACTGCTGGGGAATCAGCGATCGCAGCTGCCCAAAGAACCGCTCTCATCAAAGCCACGGAACAAGCTAGAGAACAGGCGACAATCGTGTTACAAGCCCTCGGTTTAGTGGCGAAAGAAACGGTTTCTATCCAAGTGGGTAATACAGGTAATCCCGTGCCAATAGCTCGCTCAGAAGCGGTTTTTCGGAGTCGGAGTGCCGATGCTGCCAGTAGCCCGGTTATCGGAGGGGAACAAACCCTGCGCGCTGCTGTCACCCTCGAAATTAGCTATTAAGATAACTTTCAGCTATCAGTTATCAGCCTGGGTTTTTTTGACCGGAAATCTTGGATACAGGCTGATAAAATCAACGCCGATGTTCGGAAACTCTAGAAAAAACTGTCCCCCTCATCCGTGAATTATCCTAACTTTTTACCCACTGTTAGCGAGGGATTGAGCGAAGATACCTCCCTTGCTCTCCTCGAAAATATCCAGCAAATTGCCATCGATAGCCCCATCTATCCCCGATCGATTCTAACTACCTATAGTCAACAAGGGCAAGGTCAACCGCCTTTTGTCCTCCTGCACGGTTTTGATAGTTCCCTGCTGGAATTTCGGCGTTTACTACCTTTACTCGCCCAAAATAGGGAAACTTGGGCGATAGATCTACTCGGCTTCGGTTTTACTGAGCGAGAGCCAGATTTAGAAGTATCTCCCGAAACTATTAAAAGCCATCTTTACCATTTCTGGAGAACTGCGATCGCCGAACCGATAATTTTAGTCGGTGCTTCCATGGGGGGTGCAGTGGCCCTCGATTTTGCCCTCTCCTACCCGGAAATAGTGGCGAAATTAGTCCTCATTGACAGCGCAGGACTAGCTAATCCCCCAGTCTTGGGTAAATTGATGTTTTCTCCCCTCGATAAGTGGGCAACTAATTTTTTAGCCAATCCCCGCGTGCGCCAAAATATCAGTCGTACCGCCTATTTCGATCAAACTTTGGCTAGTGTTGATGCTTGCACCTGTGCTAGTCTGCACCTGAATTGTCCCCACTGGAGTGAGGCTTTAATCTCCTTTACCAAAAGTGGCGGTTATGGGGCATTTTTGCCGAAATTAAGCCAAATAAACCGAGAAACTCTGATTATTTGGGGAGAAAACGATCGAATTTTAGGCACAGAAGACGCGAAGAAATTTCAGCAGGCTTTGCCCAATAATCAACTGGTCTGGATTCCTCGCTGTGGCCATGTTCCCCACCTCGAAAAACCAGAACTTACCGCAGCTGCGATAGTTAAATTCGCGAGCTAAGAACTTATAATAGGATTATTTGACCCTATAGTGCCAACTTTTATGAAATTTTTGCCGATCGCTCTCGGTACATTCAGCCTTCTGAGTTTATCTGTCAATATTCCTGCTACTGTAGCCACACAACAGCTTTTTTGTCAAGGCCGCATGAATAACGGTTGGTCCTATTCGGCAGAATTTCTCAATGGACGTTTTGAGCGCATTCGCTGGACGCGCTCCGGTCAACCCCCCCAAGTTTCTAGCCTTAGTTTTAAAAATACTAACAACAAAGGACAACCGATTTATCGTGGCAGTCTATTCGCCGCAGTCAGTGTGACTCTGATAGACTTATCGAAAGGAGATGTCCGTCCCGGTTCGCAAATTTCCGTGGGAGTGGAAGAATGGGGTTGGTCGCGGGGAAACTGCGCTCTTTCTAACCGTTGACATCCTCACCGCCGTAAACGGACGGTGATTCCTCACCACGCTACCTTTTTAGGGTAGTCGCGTCAATGGGGTTAACGCTTCACAGGATGCGGCTTCTTTAACAGAAGTCTTACGCTTTCCGACCCGTCCGTTTAAAGTCTCCGATTGCCCACCGGCGACCTTGATATTTACCGCAGCATTGATGTCTCGATCATGGAAAGTCCCACAGAAAAGACATTCCCACTCACGGATATTTAACGCTTTCTTACCGCCGATATTACCACAACAGGAACATCGCTGAGACGTTGGCTCCCATCGGGAAATTAACCGAAAATCACGCCCATATTTATCAGATTTTGCTGATAGCATATCTCGAAAAGAACGCCATCCTAAGTCTGATATGGCACGGGATAACTTCCGATTTTTAACCATTCCCGATGTGTTTAAATCCTCTAAAACTATCGTTTGATTTTCACGAACAACTTTAGTGGATAGTTTATGCAAGAAATCAGTGTGAGTGTCCTTAATCTTTGCGTGGATTTTAGCCCCTCGTTTTCTGGCTTTTTCCCGTCGTTTACTTCCCTTCTGTTTTCTAGAAAGGTTTTTCTGTGCCTTTCTTAGTCGTTTCAATCGTTTCTTTAACGGTTTTGGTGCGTTTATGGCTCTTCGGTTTGTGTTATGCAATGGACGGGGGTTATAAGGGATGGAACCCTTATAGAGAAAGGCATTTAGCGATTTTTGTCAATTGTTTTTTATCTAGAGCGAACTAATCAATTAAGTCTCTTGCCAGATAAGGA
>NZ_JASJFB010000690.1:0-11713 GCF_030065455.1 Microcystis sp. M53602_WE12
ACGTTCAAAAACCTTGCATTATCCTTCTTGTAGTACATCGCTTGGTACAAAAAACAAGGGCAACAAAGCCTAAAACGACCGACTCCTGACGACCGGCTACTGACTCCTACCCCCAGGAAAAACTTTTTCAGCAGACCCTAAATAATACCTTTCGACAAAGGATTTCTCGGCTGGTGAGAGAGAGTCTATCTTTCTCTAAAAAAATGGAGAATCACGTTGGGGAACCCTTTGGTATTTTATTCATGACTACAATGCCCAATTAGCAAAGGTTTGAGCTATCACCACTACAATAAAATCACTACCCAAATTTCATTCCTCTACGCAGAATTCACACCACCTCAAGTTCAATGCCAGACCAGAAGCTCATCAGAGCAACTTGATTCGCAATTGGCAGCCCACCACATCCGCCTTCCCATACCTAGTCGGCAATAACGGGTACGGTAGGGATCGAACCTACAACCGTCCGCTTAGAAGGCGGATGCTCTATCCATTGAGCTACGTACCCAAGAAAGCACAATTATAGATTATAGCTCCAACAGTGACAAGTGGTAGGACTAATTTTCGCCGTTGCCCCTCTTTGCCACTGTCCAAGCTTAATGATGGTGGTGATGTCCGTGGTGATGATGGTGATCGGAATGAATGTGAGGAATTGTTACAGAACTATTGACAGATAAAGCCTCTTGTGATAGTAAAGCTTCGATATGTTCCTCGGCCCAATCGGCGACCATCTGGCAAAATTCGGGGTTATCGTTGACACAGGCCATCTGCACATAATTAACCTGGTCGTGTTTGCGGCGTAAAGCTTCGATAATATGCTCCACATCCAGTAAAGTTTCGTGATTTTCCGTAGCAAAGCCAATCGGCATGAAAATTAAGGCTTTTGCCCCCAATTCAATCAAATTCTTCGCCGCTAACTCTGCATTCGGTTGCGTCCATTTAATTAAAGGGGTTTGGTGATTTAACCAACCCACAGAAATCAAGGGATAACGATAGATTAATTTTTCCCGGACTAACTCGTATAAAGCTTGACTTTCATCGATTCCCGACGTAAATCCCTTAGCTTCGTGGGGACAACCGTGATTCATTAAAATAATGCCAATTTGCGAGGGAAGACAGCTACTAGCTACCTCAGCAGCGATTTTTTCCTCCACTAACCGCGCCATTAGCTCTATGTAAGCGGGTTGGTTATAAAACGAGGGAATATAGCGCAATCCTTTGACCCAATGTTCCCCCGTTTGTCCCTGAGCTAAAGCTTTGTTAACTTGTTCGATCGCAATGCCACTGGTAAAGATAGAATCAACAACGAGGAGAGGATAGATCAAAATTTTCTCGAATCCCCGTTCGCGGATTTCCGTTAACACCTGTGCCGGTAAAAAAGGCGCGCAGAAGTTAAACGCTTTGAATACCTCCACCCGATTACCCCATTTTGCCTGTAAATTGCGCTCGATTTCCTGTCTTTGATGCTCGAAAATGTGGTTATGGGGCGAAATAAAGTGATTATGCTGGTGCTGCCATTCGTGTAGGTCAAATAGGGCCAATAATTTCGCTAGGGGAGGATAAACCCAAGTCGGTACAGGAGCGAACTTAGCCGTCAGCAAATTTAAGGCCTGTTCATTATAGTTGGCAAAGTCCTCATAACTCTCCACTTCCCCGTATCCCATCAATAATACCGCCACTCGATCGCTGTGGTTGTGGGTAGCGGCTAACTGTTGTTGATCTGAAATGGCAACCACGTTTTTAACCCCGATTTTCTAAGTGAAAAACGCTATATCACTGGGATAGTAGCACTTTTCTATCCTATCCCCTAGCACGGGATAGACCGCTAAAAATTTATAACCTCTACAGAATCATACAGATTGCTTATCATCCTCATTAATAAAACGAGATGTAAAGAAACTTTAAATAATGTTAAGATCGTTGTAGTCCCACCTATGAGAGATATGACAGCAGGCGTGTTTGGTAGCTTACCTTTTCCCAATCAGAGCGGCGATCAACTCATCAGTAAGGCGGTGAGTGCTGCGATCGCTGCATTATTCAAACGGACAGGCAAGCTGAAAGCCACTGTCCGCGCCGAACCCGTGGCCAAATTACTGCAAGGCAGTATCGACGGTTTTGACTTTATCGGTCAGTCGATGCTGATGTACAATGGCCTACGCATCGAAGCCATGGAATTGTATGTACAAGCGGTGGCGATCGATTTTAGTGCCATTTTTACCGGACAGGTAAAACTCCGTCAACCGACGCGGGCCACTTTGCGGGTAGTTTTAACGGAAGAAGACTTAACCACCTCTTTTAATACACCTTTTATTGTCGAAAAACTGCAAAGATTAGAGTACGAAGGTAAATCAATTCACTGTCAGAATACGGAATTAATTCTCAATGACGATAAAACTTTAACTCTGAAAAGTCTCATCAAATTGGGAGAAGAAGAGCCAATTCTTCTAGAAATGACCACTGCTGTGGTTGTGGAAGAACGGCGAAAAATTCAATTTGTTGAGGTGGTTTATCAAGGGGACGAAAGATCGAAAGCTTTAGGAGAAGCTTTAATCAGCCACGTTAACAACCTCATGGATTTAGATAAATTTGCCCTCGATGGTACCCAATTAAGAGTCGATCGACTACGTTTAAAAGATAAACAGATCATCTTTTATGGCATCGCCGATATCGAGCGTTTTCCCCAAAGAAAATAGGCAATCATCAACGGGTCTAAAAATATCAAGAGTTTTACAGACTTTACCCTAAAAATGAAGTATAACCTAATTTGGTATTGACTCCTGAATCCTGACTCCTGAATCCCCAAAACGAAAACCTCGTATCTCACCATTGAGATAACTACTGTGGCTTTTAATCGTGCTTGTGGCTACAGGGAGGCACAGGATCGTAACCTCCGGGGTGAAAGGGATGACAACGGAGAATACGCTTAATTGCTAACCAAGAACCCCGCAGCACACCAAAGCGATCAATCGCTTCCATGGCATACTGGGAACAGGTGGGTTGAAAACGACAGGAAGGGGGAAATAGCGGCGAAATAAACCGTCTATATCCCTCAATTAAGCCAATAAAAATTCCTTTCATCAATGTCACCTCGATCGCCTAAACTAAATAGATAGTCAATTTTCGCTTTTGCCACGTGGAACTATCCCACTCTCTCCTATTTTCGATCGGTTTAGTCGCCTGTTACCTAGCTGTTCTGATTCTGATCGCTGAAAAATTAAAAAGTCTTTTCAGTACCGATGGCGAAATTACCCGCAAAGTTGTCCACATTGGCACAGGAAACGTCATCCTTTTTGCTTGGTGGTTAAATATCCCCGCTTGGGTGGGAATAAGTGCGGCCATCCTAGCGGCAATTATTGCTATCCTATCCTATTTTTTCCCCATTTTACCCAGTCTTAATAGTGTTGGCCGCCGCAGTTGGGGAACTTTTTTTTATGCTGTTAGTATCGGTGTTCTCGTGGCTTATTTTTGGCCAATTTCTCACCCCGAATATGCGGCAATGGGTATTTTAATTATGGCTTTAGGAGACGGATTAGCAGCCCTAGTGGGACAAAATTTTGGTCAACATCCCTACAAAATTTTCGGCAGTGGCAAAAGTCTGGAAGGTTCCCTGACTATGTTAGGAGTCAGCTTTCTAGTCAGCTTGATTATTTTATCTTTTGTTAATGGCATTAATCCGCCAATTATTCTAGTATCTTTATTAACAGCGATCGGAGCCACTATTCTAGAAACTTTCTCGAAACTAGGTATAGATAATCTCACTGTACCCGTTGGTAGTGCCGCAATTGCCTATTTTCTTACCCAAATTTTCATCTCAAGCTAGGCTATCTCAGCTTATTCACAAGGGCCGAATCTAAAACCTCATTGGTTAAGCTAAGTAGGGAGGCACAATTATTTGTTAGGATGGGTTAGTAGTAGCGTAACATGAGCGGGTGTTGGGTTTCATGCTTCAACCCAACCTACGTTCTATGTTAGCAATCAGCTTTTTAGTCAGCTGTACCGATAACTGATAACTGATAACTGATAACTGATAACTGATATGACCTTTACTATCACTCAAAACCAAAATCAATATCTTACCTATTGTCTCAAGGATGAAGAAGCTGACGCTTATCTGGAAGTGGTTCCCGCTAGGGGAGGAATCATCACCCGTTGGCAAATTTGCGGAGAAGATATTTTATATCTGGACACAGAAAGATTCAAAGATCCTAACCTCAGTGTGCGAGGAGGAGTCCCGATTTTATTCCCTATCTGCGGCAACTTACCCGATAATACCTATCAACACCAAGGCCGAAACTATAGCCTCAAACAACACGGATTTGCTCGTGATTTACCCTGGCAAGTGAGCAAACAAAGCACCGAAACTGCCGCTAGTTTAACCCTAGAATTAAACAGTAATGAAGCAACTCGTCAAGTCTATCCCTTTGATTTTCAATTAATCTTTACCTATCAACTGCAAGGAAACAGCCTCAAAATTCACCAAAAAGTTATTAATCTTTCACCCGAAAAAATGCCCTTTTCTATCGGGTTCCATCCCTATTTTCAAGTCACCGATAAAACCCGATTATCTTTTGATATTCCCTCCTCCCAATACCTCGACCAACGCAGGAAAACCCTCCATTCCTACTCCGGCAACTTTGACTTTAATCTCGAAGAAATTGATGCCGCTTTTCCGCAAATTACTCGCCATCAAAGTAGTTTTAGTGATTCCTATCATCAGCGTCAAATTATCCTCAGTTACGATAATCTCTATACAACTATAGTTTTTTGGACTCTGAAAGATAAAAATTATATCTGTCTCGAACCCTGGAGCGCCCCCCGCAACGCCCTCAACACAGGCGAACATTTGAACTACATGGAACCCCAGAGTAGCCGTGAGGCGATCGTGGAAATGCGAGTCAATCAAATTTAAATTACCCCTTGACTTAGCCCAGATAAGATGTTATATTGATGAATCGTGTGCAGAACACGAAACGGGTCGCTAGCTCAGCGGTAGAGCACTCGGCTTTTAACCGATTGGTCTTGGGTTCGAATCCCAGGCGACCCATAAAAACTTACTGATACAGAAAGATTGACTTGTCTTCCCCTGTCTATGGATTAGCCTTGCATACCAGCAGTCCCCAACTAGGACTGGCCCTCTCTAATTTCAGCGATGATAGTCGTCAACAAACTTGGGACTTAGACAGGGACTTATCGAACCTATTCCACCCCTATCTAAAACAGTTCCTAGCCCCGCAAAAATGGGCTGATTTAGCCTTTCTAGCCACCGCTAAGGGGCCGGGGAGCTTTACCAGTACCCGCATCGGTATAGTCACGGGTAGAACCCTAGCACAACAATTACAGCTACCGATTTTTACCGTCTCCAGTTTAGCGGCCTTTGCTTGGTCACAACGGGATTTTTACCCCCTTGATACCCATCTAGCCCTAGAAATGCCCGCAACTAGGGGAAAATTGTATGTGGGCATCTATCGGGGTAATCGGGTTTATTTAGCTGATAGGCTGATGACTCCAGAACAATGGCAGCACACTTTAGAAAACTTAACTATTTCCTATCAAAGATTAGCCACACCCAGTTATTTAGGCATAAATGCCGCCGATATCCTCGATTTAGCCCATTTGGACTGGCAAACGGGAAAACGCCCCCATTGGTCGGAGGCGCTACCATTTTACGGGATGTGATTAATGGATTTCTTGCAAAAATCAAAAATCTTCCGTTAGGTGAGGAGTAAGGAGCCAGTAGTCAGGATTCAGGAGAATTAAGAATGAGCATTAATCAATTAAATGCTCTAATTGGGAATTCCCTCTTTTTTTCAAACTATAGCCAGCTAGTCCGAGGGTTACTAATCCTAAAACTGCGCTAGGTTCTGGGACAGGTTTCACGGAATAAATCGCCACATTACGACTGACTTCATTGGCAACAATTAACAGGGGAGTACCATTGGGACTATCGGCAGCGGGAATAAATAATAATCCTTCGGGAGAGATATCGCCTAATTGCCAATCGTTGATATAATCAACAAAGAAAGGATGACTAGGGTTGGTGATATCATAAACCATGAAACCGCCAGCCCTTTCTATTCCCACAAAAGTATAGAGACGATTGCCTACAGTTCCCACGGCTAAACCTTCCGGTTCTGGGCCGCGGTTATCGCTACGACTATCGAAACTACTAGGAGTACCATCGGAATTAAAGATACTAGGAGTTAGGGGAGTTGCCGAAAAAGCCGCCAAAATTTGTTCAAAATCATCGCCGCTATCGAAGACTTGGGACAGTCCATTAGTGACATTCCAAATCGAAAAAGAACGACCACCGTAGGCAAAAAGTTGACTATATTGACCTTGGTCGTTACGTCCGTCGATGCTAGAAACATCCAAACGGCCGAGATTTTGGGCTAATTGCAATTCGGCGGCATTAGGAAAAACATTGGGGTCTAAGGTTAAACTAGAAACTCGTCTGGCCTCATCTCTAGTATCCCCTTCGTTGGCAGTAATTAGGGTTAGCTGAATAAATCTAAAAACCTTGTTGGGTAAGACTTTTAGACTTTTTGTCAATCAAAAAGTACCAGATATGGGAGTGGTCGGGGGGAAAATTCCGGGACTTTTTCCCTGAAAATTAGGTAATTTACCCGATGAAAATGGGTAAAACCCCACACCCCACACCCCACACCCTACACCCTGCCCCTAGGAAAAACTTTTTCAGCAAATCCTAATTAATACCAATCATCCATCGACCGGAAAATTGAGGCATCGGGGAACATAGTTGGATTACCACTAGCGTCGATTTTTTGCCGTAATTCTCGCAATTGTTGATTGCCGATGAGAAAATCATTTTCTACTAATTGATAGGGCAGTACATTATTATCTAAAGCATACACTGCCGTGATGCCGGCAGCTACCCCAGAGGACCACTCGAAGGAATGGACACGATAGGCGGCCGCGGCAATATGACTAAGGGCGATACTTTTGCCCGCTATCAGTAAATTATCGATTTTTTGGGGAATTATAGCCCTTAAAGGGATCTCGAAGGGATAAGCTTGCCCTTGTCCCTGTCTTTCTCCTGCTTTTTCTGTATTACCCGGTTTTTCGGGGGGATGTTCCGTCATGCAGGGATGAAAATCAATCGCATAGTGACCGATACCGACGGAATCGGGGTAAATGGTAGAGCGCTTGCGTTTAACGGCCTGATCGGGGGATAATGTGCCATCAAGTACGGAAAATCCCTCTAATCCTGCCAAGGTGGCAATTAAGCGCCGATATTCTGCCGGAGAAAGATTTTGACGATAGAAATCGCTTTGAAAATTTTGTCGGGAAATATCGATTTCTGTGACGGTAAAACCATCGGGGTAAGTCAGGGAAGGACGACCGATAATCCGTCTTGCTTCCCGAATATAGGGATATTTTGACAAACCATGGGCAGTTCCCATGGGAGAATCAAAACCGGAGAGATAACGGTTATTCAAATGGGGAACTTTTACCCCGTCCCCTAACTGGGAATCGGTGGTCCCTTCTACTAACCAATAATAGTAGGAAATGGCGTGTTCTTCGCCCCTCGCGAGGGTTTCGGTGCGTAATCCTCCCATCCATCCCCCCGGAGATAACTGTCCTAACTTTTGCAACTGTTCACGGGTGTAGATAAAGTTATCCTTCGCAGTCCCCGGACGGTAATCATTTCCCCAGGTCCAATTCTGCATGGAAATATCCCCCGGGACGGGTTCGGTAAAAGTAATTCCCCCAAAGGTTTTCTCTTTACCCAGTTGCGGACTCCAAATACGACGATAGGTGAAAACTAGGTCAAAATCGGCTAATCGCGGCAATTCATAGCTAAAATAGGGGGCATAGCGTTCATAATAAACGGGTTTCTCGTGGGTTTGTGGTTTTTCTGTTTCCTCCATGGCGAAGGTATAGGTAAAGCCTTGGGTACAGTAGGGGTCTCCAGTGACGCTAGAGGAAGAAGGTTCGAGATAACTGCGCTTATCGACACCTAAACGGTAGGGAATATCTGATAATCCGATTATTTCCCCTGTTTCGGTCGCTTCAATCACATACCAATCCGCTAATTGATTCGGTTGGGAGGATTTGGGGACAAAACGGAGGATTTTCTTATCAAAACGGGGAGAATTTTCGTAGCGATAGATATCCTCCATTTTTTGCGATAAAAACTCGGTATTTAGGGGAGGAGTACCTTTTACGGGACTATGTTGAATAGCAATTACACTGGTAATCTGTTGACCGGTACCGCGATTGGGTAAAGTTTCAATATTTAATTCTTTGACTACCGTGGAGGGAAACCATTTCAGAGTTCCTTTGCCTTTTTTGGCAGCGTCTTCTAACTGTTGAAATAATAATTTATGTCCATCAAAAGGCAAAAAACAAGACCCGCTTACCCAACATTCTCCGGGGTTGCGTTTCCCGTAATGCTTTCTAATTCTTTCCCTAAATTCTAGATAACCTTTCGGGAAAAATAATTTTTCTCTTTGTGTCCGTCTTTCATCTAATGCGGAGGTTCCCTGAGAAGATATCTGTCCACCCACCCAGTCGGTAATCTCGGTTAAACAGACGGTTTTTCCTAATAATAAAGCTTCGTAGGCCGCACCGGCACCGGCTAAACCACCACCCACCACCAGAATATCACAGCCGACGGTTTGATCTGGTTCTCGCGGGGGGGCTGCTAGGGTGAGGGGAGTGAAAGCTTGCAGGAGAAATAATCCCAGAGAGAGGGATTTAAGAGGAGTAAAGTGATGATTGAAAATTTTAGGTGACATTATTGACAAATATCAATGTTGTGACTGAGAGTTTCCTCTTTCGGCTCTTCGGTTTGTGTTATGCAATGGACGGGAGTTATAAGGGATGGAACCCTTATATAGAAAGGCATTTAGCGATTTTTGTCAATTGTTTTTGCTCTAGAGCGAACTAATCAATTAAGTCTTTTGCCAGATAAGGATTTAGTCGATTTATGCCCTCCTATCGAACCATAACAAGTAACGAAGAGCCCCTCTTTCTTTGAAGCAGTAGCGAGAGAATCTGTTCCTGAAATCCTGATTGTTTTTTTGGGCAATATTGAGAACTTTGTAGCTTGATGCTGGCTTTTGAGAGATTATACATCGCCAAGCTGACAATCGATCGCTTTTCTGGAAATGTCTTGACAAAATAGAGATAGCCTGATTCGGTGTCATTCCCTTTGTTATTCCCTGTAATCCTTCCTAAGTTAAATTCAAAACAAACCCGGGTAAGACATCTTCCCCGGATAAAATAGCAGGTAAATTAATAATTTCCCCATCGCTATTTAGTCGGTAGATTTCCACCTGCTGCTGTTGAGGATTAATCAACCAACCCAAACGTAAACCACTGGCTAAATATTCGCGCATCTTGTCGCGTAAAGAGGTTAAGGAATCGGTACGAGAACGTAATTCAATCACAAAATCAGGACACAAAGGTGGGAACTTTTCTCGCTCTTCTGCGCTCAAAGCTTCCCATCTCTCCCGTTTTATCCAAGCAACATCAGGAGAACGATATCCTCCATTTGGTAAACGAAAAATTGTCGAAGAACTAAACACCTCACCAAGTTGAGTTTGCTCGTTCCATACCCCAACTTTAACAATCAAATTAGCTTCTTGTTTACCAGTATTTCCACCCACGGGAGGCATAATTAATAATTCTCCTTTTTGATTACGTTCTAAATTCCATGTTTGATTAGCCTGACAGAGATGATAAAATTGTTCATCAGTCAAATTAACTGTCTCTAGATTTAACACTACAGTTTCCATCGCTTCTCCTTTTTGCTACTTTATCAACTATAACTTAATTATAAGAATGGCCCTATCGTTGATTCATCTCAACCTATTTACCTAATTGACTCTCTAAAAATTCTGGCCAATTGGGATTAGTAGTGTCTAGGGAAATTAGATAGGGTTGTTCTTTTTCATTAAAAGGTTCTGTTTTCTCAATTTGGGCATTTAAAACCTCGATAGTAGCGTCAGAAATATCGCCTTTTCTAGCGGCAATCCGTTGTTTTAAAACTTCTATAGGTGCGTGACAATGGACAATATGAAAAGGAATCTGTAAATTTTGGGCATAGGTTAATAAGGGTTCTCGCCAAGCATATTTATCGTAGCGTGCATCGAGAATAACTGGATAACCTAAAGCTATTAAAATTTCGGCTAATTCCGCCAGTCTAGCGAAGGTTTTTTGACTCATTTCGAGACTATATATGTCTAGACTTCCTGTTTGATTTAAGTCAATTCCAGCCAAATGTTTGCGAACTGCATCGGAACGAATCTGAATAGCATTAAGATTTTTAGCAATTACTTTACCTATGGTACTCTTACCCGATCCAGAAAATCCCGACATCAGAATTAATCTCGGTTTCTGCGGTTGGGTGTACTGCCAAGCTAATTGATAATAATCTTGTGCATTTGCTTTAATTTTCTCGGAAAAACTGTCACCATCAAGCAAAAAACTATTGACTTTTGCCCTCACATATGCTTGTCTGGTCAGGTAGAGAGGCAAGACTTTTAAACCCTCCCAGTCCGCGGTTTGTTCTAAATAAGTATTGACAAATAAATTAGCGAAATCTTCTCTGCCCCTAGCGGTTAAATCCATGACTGTAAAAGCAATATCATACATGACATCAACGAAGCGAAAAGATTCATTAAATTCTATGCGATCAAATAATTGTATTTCTCCCTGCCACTGACAGATATTATTTAAATGTAAGTCACCGTGACATTCGCGAATCATCCCTTTTATTTGTCTTTCTTCTAACCAATCTCCGTGTTCTGCGAAGAATTTATCTGTATAAGCTTTCGTTTCATCGTATTGTTTTTGGGTTTGGACAAAATTAATATATTTCTCGGTTTGTTGGTAGTTTTCATCAAAAGCTTGTTTAATAACTTCTAAATTGCCAAATTGAGTAATATAGGAATTAGTCACAGCTTGTCGATGAAATCCTGCCACTTTTTCAGCCAAAGATTTTATAGCTTTTTCCGTTAGTTCTCCCCGTTCAAAAACTTTACTCAGTAAACATTCTTGGGGAAACTGATTCATTTTTAAAATGTATTCGATCGCTTTTCCTTCTCCATTTAAACTTATGCTACCCTGTTGATCATTAATTGACAAAACTTCTAGATAGATATTATCGGCGACTTTTTTATTTAACTCTAGTTCCTGTTCTAGATAATACTTTCTCTTTTCTAAAGTGGAGAAATCTAAAAAATTATAATTAACTGGTTTCTTGACTTTATAGGCATAATCTCCTGTCAAGAAGATAATTGAAGCATGGGTTTGGATAATTTCAACGGGAATTTTGACAGAATGAGGATAAAAGTCAGGATTTTTTAATTCTTCGATTAATCGATTGCTATCCATAGCGAGAACTCCTATCGGTTGCATCTCATTTGTATAAATTTACTAGGTTGGGATTTTTCCAGGAAAACCCTCAGCTAAAATTGGCTGTTATTTCCGATTTTATCACTTAATCTTTGACTCTTGGGGGATTCTACCCCCCAAACGCGGGAAAGCATTAGCTTTGCAAGTGGGATGCTTACACGGGGTTGTTCATACATTTGTACCAGTTTAAGGATGACTATCTAGGGTCTGCTGAAAAAGTTTTTCGTGGGGACAGGGTGTGGGGTGTGGGGTGTGGGGTGTAGGGTTTTACCGATTCTCATCTGGTCAATTACCTAATTTTCAGAGAAAAAGTCCCAGAATTTTCCCCCTATCT
>NZ_JASJFB010000833.1:0-7213 GCF_030065455.1 Microcystis sp. M53602_WE12
TTGAAAAATTTTGCCTCAAACCCTGTCTGCGTAAGGATTTCAGGAGTTTGTACCCAGTAGTTTATTAGTATTACATTGCTTTAACTCAGGCTCTGTAAGACTTTGAGCCATAGCTAGTATATTTATACGGGGGAAGTTCAGTTATTAAGACCCTGTTGTTGATTAAAACGACTGATGATAGTTTTCTCTGCTAATTGCGATGCTCTAGTCAATAATCCTTCGTAGGATTCTCCCCGTTTAACTGTGATGGGAAGATTAACAGTGGATTGAGCAAAAACCACATCAACGGCGATAATTCCCGTCAGCAGCGTTAAAACAGTAATAGACTTGTACATAGGACAGACGGTTAAACAGGCACTCCCTCGCTAGGGTCGGGATCTTCCCTGTTAGAGTTCCCCGATCGCTTTCTTAAATTACCATGACCGCTCTCTGGCCACAATTGAAATTTTTCGGTAGCGAAATCGTCCTTAGTCCCTAGTAATAGGCAATAGGGGAATAATTGGGGCTGGCTGAATAAATCTAAAAACTTTGTTGGATAATATCTTTAGGCTTTTTTCAAATCAAAAAGTGCCAGCCGAGAGTAATCGGGGGGAAAATTCAGGGACTTTTTTCCTGAAAATGGGTAAAACCCCACACCCCACACCAACGCAAAACTTTTTTAGTATAACCTAATTGTATTTGGCCCCATCGACCAGAGGTTGTTAATTATGACACAAACTAGCGAAACCGTTACCTATTCTCTCGAATCTGTCCTAAAAGAAATTAAAGATAGCATTAAAGAGGTTAATCAGAAAATTGACTCTCTCCAAAGAGATATGGGTCAGAAAATAGATTCCTTTCAGAGAGATGTGGATCAAAAATTTGACACCCTGCAAAGAGATGTGGATCAGAAAATCGACAATCTCCAAAGAGATATGGATCAAAAATTTGACAGTCTCCAAAAAGATGTTAATCAAAAATTTGACAGTCTCCAAAAAGATGTTAATGATTTAAAAGTGGAAGTCACAGAAATCAAAGGAGATATTAAAACTCTTGATCAGAAAGTCGAAACAATGGATAAACGACTAGAAAAAGTTGAAGATAATTATGCAATCTTAGTTAAAGATATTGCTGACTTGAAAGGGTTTAAATCCCTGATTATCCCCATGGTTGTGGCTTTTTTAAGTGCCGTGGTAACTTTGGGATTGCGCGGCTTTTTTCTTGGCAACAAACCTTAATTTTTTATTTCAATAAAGTAGTTATCTGTAAGAGGGGTTTAATTATGACACAAACTAGCGAAACCGTTACCTATTCCCTTGAATCTGTCCTGACAAGAATCGAGAGTAAAATCGACAATCTCCAAAGAGATGTTAATCAGAAAATCGACAATCTCCAAAGAGATATGGATCAAAAATTTGACAGTCTCCAAAGAGATATGGATCAAAAATTTGACAGTCTCCAAAAAGATGTTAATGATTTAAAAGTGGAAGTCACGGAAATAAAAGGAGATATTAAAACTCTTGATCAGAAAGTCGAAACAATGGATAAACGACTGGAAAAAGTCGAAGATAGTTATGCAATCCTAGTTAAAGATATTGCTGACTTAAAAGGTTTTAAATCCCTGATTATCCCCATGGTTGTGGCTTTTTTAAGTGCCGTGGTAACTTTGGGATTGCGCGGCTTTTTTCTTGGCAATAAACCTTAAATATATCGGTGAATATTTTAATCATCAAGTTTATTTTGTAATCTACCAATAAAATCCATGAGTTTTTGTATTAATCCTCATTGTCCCAAACCGAAAAGTATCACGGAGAGTCGTTACTGTCAATCCTGTGGTTCCGACTTGCTTTTAAATGGTAAATATCGAGTCACAAATTTATTGAGTGCCAAAGGTGGATTTGGTAATACCTATGAAGTGATAGATGAACGTAAAATACCCAAAGTATTAAAAGTTCTTACCTACGATTCTAGCAAAGCTATTGATTTATTTCAACAGGAAGCCAATCTTTTAAAACAATTAAATCACCCCGGTATTCCCAAAGGAGAAAACTATTTTATTTATCATCCCCGGGAGAGTCAAACTGCTTTACACTGTTTAGTCATGGAGAAAATTGCTGGTATTGACTTAGAAGAACATCAAAAACAAAGAGGATTTAAACCGATTGATTATAATCTCGCTTTGGATTGGTTAACTCAGTTAGCTAATATTCTCCATGAAGTTCATAAACATAAATTCTATCATCGTGATATAAAACCTTCTAATATTATCTTAAAACCCGATGGTCAATTAGTTTTAATTGATTTTGGGGCAGCGCGACAAGTGACTAAAACTGTCCTAGCAGGAGGTAAAAATACAGGAATTTATACCCCCGGATATGCTCCTCCTGAACAATCTCTTGGTCACTCTGTCCCCCAATCAGACTTTTATGCTTTGGGCAAAACTTTCGTCTTTTTGTTAACCGGTAAAGAACCCAGTGACCCGAAAATTTACAATATTAATACCAATGAATTTAACTGGCGTAAATATGCGCCAAATATCCCTTCTCGATTAGCAGATTTTATCGATAATTTAATGGCAGAAAAACCTATTGATCGACCTAAAGACACCAAAACTTTGCTAAAAATTATTACTGATATTAAAGCCAATACCCATCAAACTAAAAAAACTAAAAAAACTAAAAAAACTAAAAATTCTTCTCTTGAAAAACCTAAAATTATTCCTATTCCCAATCCTGCACTTATTTCTTTACTCGCTGCAATTTCTCCCAGTTATGCTGGGTTTTGGCTCCGGTTAAAAGCCTCTTTAATTGATTCTTTTATCGTTCTTATTATCGCCGCTTTATTAGGTGGTTATATCTGTTTTCGCTTACAACAATGGTCAACTTTTCAAGATTTAAACCTTGATTTTGATATAGCCAAAGAAATCTGGGTTTACTACGCAGCAGGATTAAGTGCAGCTGGAACAACAATTTTTGGTTTTGCTTTATTTATAGCGGCAATTATCTATAATATTCAAGCCAAAGTTAACTTTACTCACGAACATATTGCCATCCTGACCGCTCTCGGTTTAGGAATAGTTATTAAATGGTTATATTATGTTTTCTTAGAATATCTTTTTAAAGCCACTATTGGTAAAATGTTTTTTGATTTATCCGTCACCGATAGCCAAGGCCGACGCATATCTTTTGCAAGAGCAAATCGCCGCTACTTACTAAAATATCTCTCCACTGCTCCCTTATATTTGGGCTTTTTACTGGCAGCCTGGACAAAGAAAAAACGCGCCCTTCATGACATGATTTCTGGTACACAAATCCGCAAGAAAAAGTAACCAGATGCTAGAAAAGTAGGGAGATGAGAGCGGGACGATAGGATAAAATTAACTACAATAGGGACAAGATATTCCTGCTCGGTAATTGGGGGACTGTTTATCTTTTTCATCGATGGGATGACCGCAAGCGGGACACATTTCATAATGTCCTACCTCTAAATTAGCTGTTAGTGCCACTCTTTGATCGAAAACAAAACATTCTCCTTGCCAAAGACTCTGATCAGGACTAACTTCTTCTAAGTATTTCAAAATACCTCCCTCTAGCTGATAAACTTGAGAAAAACCTTGATTTAATAAAAAAGCTGCCGCCTTTTCACAGCGAATTCCCCCCGTACAAAAAAGAGCTATTTTTTTATCGTTAATACGATCAAAATTGTCGTGAATATACTCAGGAAATTGGCGAAAATGCTGGATTTCTGGGTTAAGCGCTCCCGCAAAAGTACCGATCGCCACTTCATAATTATTACGAGTATCGATCACTACCACGTCCGGCTCTTTCAGCAATTGGTTCCACTCTTCAGTTTTGAGATGAATTCCTGTGTTTTCGAGAGGATTAGCCTTGGGTTGACCAAAAGTCACAATTTCCTGTTTTAAGCGAATTTTTAAGCGTTGAAAGGGCAAATAATCACAAACAGACTCTTTCACCTCTAGATTAGCTAAACGAGTATCGGTTTTTAACCAACTAATCACCTCTGCGATCGCTTGACTGTTCCCGGCGATCGTTGCATTAATCCCCTCGGCTGCCAGAAGAATAGTTCCTTTAATTCCTCTTTCTTGGCAGTATTTTTGTATTTCTGGCTGTTTTTGACGATAATCTGACAAAGCCACAAACTGGTAAAAAGTGGCGACTAGATAAGACATGGCAGGCAAGGGAAAAATTAACTTGTAATATTTTTCACTATAGGTTATAATAACGAGAGTGTCTCAAAAACCAGATCGGGGGTTTAGCTCAGTTGGTAGAGCGCCTGCTTTGCAAGCAGGATGTCAGCGGTTCGAGTCCGCTAACCTCCATAGTCCTGACTGATTTCCCCTTGCTTGGTGATTAGCTCAAGTCTTCTTGGGGAGACAATTAGCTAGGGGTTGCCGAAAAAATCTAAAAACCTTGTTGGGTAAGACTTTTAGACCTTTTGTCAATCAAAAGGTACCAGATATGGGAGTGATCGGGGGGAAAATCCCTGGACTTTTTCCCTGAAAATTAGGTAATTGACCCCCTCAAAATCGGTAAAACCCTACACCCCACACCCCACACCCCACACCCTGTCCCCACGAAAAACTTTTTCAGCAGACCCTAGTTAATTATTAAATGATGTCTCGTACCTATCAAGCTACTGGAATCAATCTACAAGGAATGGCCTTCGGAGAAGCCGATCGCCTCTTAACTATTTTGACCGCCGAATATGGTTTAATTAGAGCCATCGCTCCAGGTGCGCGCAAGTATAAATCTTCCCTGCGGGGTAGAAGTGAACTATTTGTGGTCAATAATCTGTTGATAGTCGCTGGAAAATCCCTAGATAAGGTCGTTCAAGCTGAAACTATCGAATCTTATCCCAAATTAAGTCAAAATCTCGCCAAACTCACCGTTAGTCAATACCTCTGCGAACTGGTTTTAGCGATCGCACTGAGCGAACAACCCCAGAGGGAATTATACGAATTAATCTGCAGCCATCTGGCCAGAATTGAAGTCCTCGACGAGAATCAATACATACTTCCCTACCTTTGTCAAGCAATTTTTCATTTCTTAATAATTGCCGGCTTAGTGCCGCAAGTCCATAACTGCCTGTTGACGGGAAAAGCCTTAATTGGGGACAATTGCCTAGGATTTAGTTTCGAGGCAGGGGGCATAATAGATCTAGCTGCCCTCACAGAAACAATCAACCCGCCCAAAATCGATAGTAAACTGACGTTGCAAGAACTGCAATTACTGCAATGCCTAGGAAAAACAGATTTTCCCCCACCAGAAAACCTTACCTCAGAACTAGCTTGGATTAACCTCGATCGTTTGCTGCGTCGCTATACTCAATATCATCTGGGAAAAACTTTTCGCTCCTCGGCATTAGTTGAGGGTTTATCTCCCTTAGAATTTTAAACAGATAGCAAAAATCATCATAATGCAACTGTTTGACTCAGAAACTGACGACGCTACGTCCAGCGCCTCCCCCACTCCTGTTTTTAATTCTTCCGATTCCTCACCGAGGCAATCCGACGCAGAAACCATGAACCGCTTGCCTAAACGTGCGCCCAAATCCAATCCCAGTCAGGGTTTTGCCCCAGTGCTAAAAAACCCGCGCTTTCTCATTCTCTGGGCGGGGGGAATTTTTTCCCAATTAGCGGATAAATTCTATTTAGTCCTGATGATCTCCCTAATTGCCACCCATTACCAAGAAGCCGATCAATCGATTAGCGGCTGGGTATCGGCGATAATGATTGCTAATACAATTCCGGCGGTGTTAGTGGGTTCGGTGGCGGGTGTATATGTTGATAGATGGTTAAAAAAACAAGTTTTAGTTATTTCTAACCTTTTACGCGGGGCTTTTGTCCTCGTCATACCCCTATTATTATGGTTAGTGCGCGAGCAAACTTTAGCGGTTCCCCTCGGTTGGTTGCCTGACGGTTTAAGAAATTGGCATTACCGGTTACAGGGAGAATTTAATTTACCCTTCGGTTTTTTCCTGTTGTTAGTCATTACTTTTCTTGTCTCCACCCTAACCCAATTTTTTGCCCCCGCCGAACAATCTACCCTGCCATTAGTGGTAAAACGTCGTCATCTTCTACCCGCTAATTCCCTCAACACTTTAACCACCATGGCAGTATTAATTATCGGTTTTGCCATCGGTGAACCTCTATTAGCTTTTGCTGATAGCATTTTCGGCACGAGAGCCGGACAATTTGATATTGGCAAAGTGATGATTGTCGGTGCTTTTTATATAATTGCCGGTTTAATTCTAATTATCCTGCGAACTAGCGAAAAATATGTTATTCCTACCGCAGAACAGCCCCATGTTTGGGAAGATATCCGCGACGGCATTCGTTACCTCAACAAAAATCATAAAGTTCGTAACGCTCTAATTCAATTAGTCATCTTATTCTGTATTTTTGCTGCTCTATCAGTATTAGCCGTCAGTATGGCCGAAAAACTACCCGGGTTAAAAGCCTCTCAATTTGGCTTTTTATTAGCCTCCTGTGGTGCGGGAATGGCAGTTAGTGCGATTACCCTAGGTTATTGGGGTCAAAAATTCTCCCACACCCGATTAAGTCTCTGGGGTTCCCTGGGTATGGCGGCAGCTTTAATCGGTTTATCCCTAGCAACAAAAAGTTTAATTTTAGCCTTCGCTATGACGGCTTTATTAGGGATTTTTGCCGCTTTAGTCGGGGTTCCCATGCAAACTACCCTACAGGCAGATACACCCCCCGAAATGCGCGGTAAAGTCTTTGGTTTAGAAAACAATGCCGTTAATATTGCCCTCTCTTTACCCCTAGCTGTCGCGGGTATCGCCGAAACTCAATTCGGACTCCGACCGGTATTATTAGCTTTAGCAGTTATGGCAGTTATCGGCGGTGGTTTTACTTGGTATGTTTCTCGCAATTTATCTAAAGATTAGCGTAACTTTTCAGTTATCAGTGATCAGTTATCAGTAATCAGTAGTTAGGAGTTAGGAGTTAGGAGTTAGGAGTCAGGAGTCAGGAGATTGAATAGAAAACGGGTTTCTTCAAGAAACCCGTTTTCTGGATCACCCTATTGCAGACAAAGAGCGAGCTAAGGTTAAGGCGGAATGTCTGCGCTTGTTAATTACTTTAAGGTTAAATCCTGCGAAAATGGAATTAATTTCTGGATTTATTGATACTTATCTCAATCTAAATCCGGTCGAAGAGATACAATTTCAAGAAGAGATTAGCACATTTAGTCAA
>NZ_JASJFB010000396.1:0-1030 GCF_030065455.1 Microcystis sp. M53602_WE12
AGTGCAACCCAACACATAACATGAAGAATAATAGGGGGATGATGTTGGGTTTCCGTTGTCAACCCCACCTACAAAATAGGCGATCGGACTTATGTAAAACCTCCGCAGTGACCGACTCGCTTAGATAATACTCCCCGCAATTCTGACAGATATCCGCAGGGACTTGTTTTAAAATCATGATATAATTATCCCTCTCTAAAGTAACGGTAACAAAACTCGATCGAGTCGTACCATATTTACAGATCACACATTCCATAGTTCTTATCTTCACTTGCTACGTTTGCGGGGTGAGTATTACCCACCCCGTCCACAATTAATTACTTAACTCGTATTTTATTTCCTGAATCTTCTCCTTTACCCAACCGTTAAACAACTCGGCACGGATTTGCAAAGCCAACTCCTCGGTTAATTTTGGCTTAAGGATTTCCTCAACGAAAATCAGGTGAAAACCTCGATCGCCTTGCAACGGTTTCAACAATTGAGAAGAATCCGATGCGAAAATTGCGGCCGAAAGATTCGGTCGTAAATCCTTACGGTAAACAGTACCGCGATAACCTCCCTTGCGTCGTAATTCCACATCCTCGATATAGCGGTGCGCTACTTCCTGAAAGCTGATTTCCTCCTCCTGAATCGATTCATACAACTCCTCCGCCATCGCCTGATCTGCTAACACCACCTCGTAGATCACCGCGCCGGTATAATCTAGCTGGTGTTCCACAAAATAGGATTCAATTTTGTCTGCGAAAAGATGTTCGGCTAATTTACCCGATAGTAAATTGAATTGAACGATTGCCTCGAAATCGTCTAGGGATAAGCCCTGTTTTTGCAACCAATTCCATGTATCTTTGGCGTTATGTAATTCATTGGCGAGACGGAATTGATCGGCCGCCTGTTGTAACTCGTCAGTCGTGTTTTTAATCCCCGCTGCCGTGGCGGTTTCGGTGATGATTTTCCGACCGATAATTCCCTCGACTATTTCGGGAACTTTCCCCGATAGCTTAAGCTGTTGGATAAGGTCTTGATTGCTGAT
>NZ_JASJFB010000321.1:0-3277 GCF_030065455.1 Microcystis sp. M53602_WE12
ACTGGTCAAACTAATCCTATTGAAAGATTAAATAATACCTTTCGACAAAGGATTTCTCGGTTGGTGAGAGAGAGTCTATCTTTCTCTAAAAAAATGGAGAATCACGTTGGGGAGCCCTTTGGTATTTTATCCATGACTACAATGCACACCTGGCAAAGGATTAAGCCGCCATCACTACTACCGAATCACCACCGGTTTCAGAATCTGGATTCCGTCGGGGATTTCCGAAAGTTCCAGAAGAGCGATAATTGCGATGATTAAGCCAATAATTGGCACATTTATCGGCGTTGTCAGATCAGAAGCTGATAACTGATTACTTCCTCAGTAGTTCTTCGGCATTTTGCAGGATTTCGAGGACTTGTTCGGCACTAATCAAGCGTTTTAGCACCACTTGCCCGATGGTGGGGACAGTATCGGCAATTTCGGCACTCTTGGGGGCAACTTCTACCATAATCACGGCTTCTTCCACCTTATAAAGCCATAAAACCTGTTCTCCCTCTAAAATACCGATATTTAATCGCTCTATCTGCGGTGGTCGTCGCCAACTACTCGCATGGTCCCACAAACCGCCAAATTCCCACACCCGTCCTATTGTCCAACCTGCCGTTAAGAAAAAATATTTCACTTTGTTACTCAATCTAGAATCAATCTCTAGCTTTCTGGCTTAATTAGTTTTCAGCCGTCAAATTTTATCAGCTTTTTAGCCATTAGCCATTAGCCATCAGCCGGAATAGGCAATAGGCAATGGGCAGCTTTGTTCTCCCTGGGTGCATCCCACATTTGCAGAAATACCGACAATCAGCAATTATCAGTGACTTTTAAATTATTACAGATATATCAGCAGCTGTCTGTAAGCATCCCACCGAAAAACTAATGCGCTCCGGGGTTTGGGGGGTTCTACCCCCCAAAAGCTTGGATTGAGGGAAAAAATCGAAAGTAACGCCCGACTTTAGCAGAGAGTTTCCCCTTAAAAATCCCAACTTAGTAGATTTACAAAAATGAGATGCACCCGTTCTCCCTGCTCCCCGCTCGTCAATTCATAATTTATAATTCATAATTCCCACTTCCCACTCCTGTCTCCTATGACGGCGGCTCTTCTGGTTTCTGTGTGGAAACGAGGTCTATACTGATAGTTTATTTAACCAAATAGTCCTAAAAGTCTTTCCCAGTAAACATTTCACGATTTCATAAGCAAAAATTATCACACAAAGTCGAGAAGAGCCTGACGGCTAATAGCTAGTTAACGTCCCGTTAATTTCACTACCCCAATCCCCCCAAAGTATAGACCCAAGACCGCCCCTGCTAACAGGGATTGGGTGAGAGGATCTGTGGAAGGGGTTAAAATTGCGCCTAAAATCACCGCACCCAAAACCACGAAACGCCAACCCGATAACATCGTTTGCGAGGAAATAATGCCTAAAAAGCTCAAAATCAATTGAATAACGGGAATTTGAAAGGCGATGCCGGTACTAAACAGCAAAAGTAAGACAAATTCAAAATAGCGCTCGATCGACCAAGCTTGTTCGACCACTTCGGCCCCATAATTGACAAAAAAGTTTAAAGCGGCGGGAATCAGGGCAATATAGGCAAAAAATAAACCAGCAAAAAATAAAACACTCGATCCTAAGACTACCGGGACAATTAAACGCCGTTCGCGACGGGTTAACCCCGGCAGCACAAAGAGGATAATTTGTAAGAGAATGACCGGACTAGCCACCAGTATGCCGCTATATCCAGCTACTTTTAGGGAGACGAAAAAAAATTCTCCCGGAGCTAACTGCAAAAATTTTACCCCTTGGGCGGGAACTTCCAGCACTTGTACTAGGGGTTTAACGAAGATAAAACATCCCACCGCACCTACAGCCACGGCAATTAAACTATAAAAAATCCGGCGCCGCAATTCCTCCAAGTGGTCAAATAAGGACATTTCCACTTCTCCGGGCAATTCGTCGAGAAATTCGGTACTGTCTGGGGGCGGGGTTTTTACTTCTGTCGATGACATGGCTTTCGCTCGATCGTTCTCTACTCAAGCCTTTATCCTAGCATTGATAGGGGATGGGGGTTCGGGGTTCGGGGTTCGGAGTTCGGAGACAGAATTCAGGATAATAAATCAAAGTTGCCCCCCACTTCCCCACTTCCCCACTCCCCCACTCCCCTTAAAAAAAATTTGCTATGATCTAGGAACTTGTTTAGTATTTGGTAAAAATAACCATAAATGCCGCCGTGTTCACAACTGTTCAACCCACAAATCGATCGAGCTTACCTGATGACCTATTTACGGCAATTAAAGAGCTTAAACGGGAATTAAACGCCGTTATTCTGGCTCACTACTATCAAAATTCTGACATACAGGATATAGCTGATTATATTGGTGATTCTCTCGGTTTATCCCAACAGGCTGCCCGAACGCCAGCAGATGTGATCGTATTTGCGGGGGTTCACTTCATGGCAGAAACAGCTAAAATCTTAAATCCCGATAAGTTGGTATTGCTGCCGGATTTAGATGCAGGATGTTCTTTAGCTGATAGTTGTCATCCTGAAGATTTTGCTCGTTTTAAAGCCCAATATCCCGATCATATCGTGATTTCCTATATCAATTGCAGTGCAGAAATTAAGGCCATGAGTGATATTATCTGCACCAGTTCCAACGCAGTCAAAATAGTTAATCAAATCCCTGCCCATCAACCGATTATCTTCGCTCCCGATCGCAATTTGGGACGTTACGTCAGTCAGCAAACTGGTAGAGATTTAGTCCTCTGGCAGGGTAGTTGTATTGTCCATGAAACTTTTTCCGAACGCAAGATAATAGAATTAAAAGTTGCCCATCCAGAAGCAAAAATTATCGCCCATCCTGAGTGTGAATCATCGGTTTTACGCCATGCCGATTATATTGGTTCCACGACGGCACTATTAAATTATTCCCTGAAAAGTTCTGAAAAAACCTTTATTGTCGCCACAGAACCGGGGATTATTCACCAGATGCAAAAATCGGCCCCAGAAAAACTATTTATACCCGCACCAGGTTTGAATAACTGTGCTTGTAATGAGTGTCCCTACATGAGACTGAACACTCTCGAAAAATTGTATCTCTGTATGCGAGATACAACTCCAGAAATTACTATTTCTGAAGATTTAAGAGTTAAGGCACTGTTGCCGATTCAAAGAATGTTAGAAATGTCTTAATCAGTTATCAGTTATCAGTTATCAGTTATCAGTTATCAGTTATCAGTTATCAGTTATCAGTTATCAGTTATCAGTTATCAGTTATCAGTTATCA
>NZ_JASJFB010000133.1:0-2776 GCF_030065455.1 Microcystis sp. M53602_WE12
ACCCTTATAGAGAAAGGCATTGCTTCGATTTTGGCCAATTGTTTTCTATCTAGAGCGAACTAATCAATTAAGTCTCTTGCCAGATAAGGATTTAGTCGATTTATGCCCCCCTATCGAACCATACCAAGTCCCGAAGAGCCAAAAAACTCAGCCCTAATTAAATTTGAGACCTTAATTGTAGAGGACTGATTTTCTCCAGATATGCTGGCAAATCATCCAGAGAAAGCATTGAGAGAATATTTATCGATTTTGTCTTCTCTCTTGGCATCCATCCAAAGCCTTAAAGCCTTATTACGGATGAATTGTACTGTACGAATAGCTTCATCAATGGCAGAACACTGACTTGGTTTGACGACTGCTTTCATTTCTAAGACAATCATTGTTTATCGACCTCAAACAACCCTGACAGGGGGACAAGCTGGCTGAACTCCTTACAGCACAAGCTTTTTGGGGTGTTCGAGCGAAAAAGTTCGATGCAGATCACCCCCCATTGTTGATAAAGATTTCTAATAAGCTCGCCCAAATCCCTGATTCTCTCGTTAGCTTTTTGGCTGAAAGGGATGTATCTATTTGTAACTGAGGAGCCTAAAAACCTTTGTGGACAACGCTTTGAGATGTCTTGTCCCCCTGTCAGCAAACAACCTATTTTATCCTAACGCTCTTCTGGAACTTTCGGAAATCCCCGACCGAATCCAGATTCTGAAACCCTTGCTTGACAAGTGATCGCTAACTTTTTTTCTCATAAAAACTCAAATATCGGGTTTCTGTTAGTTAGCGATAGCTTGAAGGCTTACCCCATAAGAGAGCTAGAGTTTAGAGACTGTAAGATTTTTGCCAGAGTCCCAGAAGAGCGCTAACCTGTAGAGCATCGGATTGTCAAGATTTTGTAAACACTGAGCTTTTACATTGAGCCTGTCGAAATGTCGTGCTTCGCTGTTTTATACTGGTCGGGGTTTCATCCCGTCGCTAAGTGCGAGGGTCTTCACCCCGACATTCAAGATAAAACCTCCTCTACCGAATCACCACCAAAACCTGATTTAGGGGTTACAAAGGTGAGATGCTCCCCTTTTAGACTTTATGCTCGATGATGCCATCCCTAGGGCTCTCGTTAATTCTTCTTGATGTTGGATTGGGACGTACCGGGCAAAAGGGTTTGATGTTCCGTATCATTTGCTACATTCTGAATTTGGAATTGCTGGCCAACACCTGATCTTGTTGGCTCTGTGAAAGTCTGGGACTACAATAGAGAAAAGTGACAATTTTTGCCAGAGTGATCACCGAGGACTAATAAAGAATGACGGCTATCCTAGGGAAACCTGCCACACTTAACACTCCGATTCTGCACCGTCTTGCCAATGGTTTAACGATTATTGCCGAAAGTCAACCGGTAGAAGCGGTTAATCTCAATGTCTGGCTGCAGGTCGGCTCGGCCTTAGAATCGGATCAGATCAATGGGATGGCTCATTTTCTCGAACACATGGTTTTTAAGGGAACCCGTAACTTAGACAGTGGTGAATTTGAACGGGCGATCGAATCGAGAGGAGCGGTGACTAATGCCGCTACTAGCCAAGAATACACCCATTATTACATCACCACTGCCCCGCAGGACTTCGCCCATCTGGCCCCGCTGCAGCTAGAAGTGGTTTTAGAAGCTTTAATTCCCGATGAAGCTTTTGAGCGGGAAAGACAGGTTATTTTAGAAGAAATTCGTCGTTCTCAGGATAATCCCCGTCGTCGCACTTTTTATCGCACCATGGAGACTTGTTTTCAAGTTTTACCCTATCGTCGTCCGGTGTTGGGTCCGATGGCAGTGATTGAAAATCTTACTGCTCAACAAATGCGCGATTTTCATCGGACTTGGTATCGTCCCGAATGGATGACGGTGGCGGTGGTGGGTAATTTGCCTGTAGATGATTTAATGGCTATTGTGAGCGATTCTTTAGATACTTTAGGCAGTAAGGGCAATTCTGGGCTTATTTCTCATCCTATCGCTAATCTACAGCCCGAAGCTCCTTTTAACGAGATTATCCGTCAAGAATACGAGGATGAAAATTTGCAGCAGGCCCGCTTAATCCTATTTTGGAAAGTGCCGGGGTTGAGAGACTTAGAAAAAACCTATCCTCTCGATGTTTTAGCGGCTATTCTCGGTCAGGGCAAGGTATCGCGATTATTTCAATCTCTGCGCCAAGAAAAGGGCTTAGTTTCCCAAATAACTGCCAGTAATATGTCCCAAGCAGTGCAAGGAGTGTTTTCCGTGTCGGCCCAATTAGCCTCGGAAAATATCGAGCAAGTGGAACGGGAGACATTAGCACAGATTGGACAAATTCAACAGGAAGCTGTGACAGTTTCTGAACTGGAACGAGTTAAAACCCAAGTGGCCAATCGGTTTATTTTTAGCAGTGAAAGACCGAGCGATCGGGCCAACCTTTACGGTTATTATCATACTCAGATCGGTGATTTACAACCGGCTTTTTGTTATCCCCAACACATTGAAGCCCTCACTTTAGAGGATATTCAAAATGCCTGTCAAGAGTATTTAAATCCTAACGCTTACGGTGTGGTTGTGGTAAGACCAATTCAGTAATCAGTGAACAGTAATCAGTAATCAGTGAACAGTAATCAGTAATCAGGGATAAAGATGAAGATAAATAAATAACTAAATAACTAATTAACGGTTCTTCGTTACTTAGTATGGTTCGATAGGGGGGCATAAATCGACTAAATCCTTATCTGGCAAGAGACTTAATTGATTAGTTCGCTCTAGATAAAAAATAAT
>NZ_JASJFB010000680.1:0-10574 GCF_030065455.1 Microcystis sp. M53602_WE12
GAAAACGGCTTTACGATATTTGGCTGGGAACACTAAATGATATAGCAAAACACTTACATTATGGCTCTTATGGATGTATTCACTCATTTTTCTATTGTACGCCGCGAGCGGCGGGGAATTAGACCCGAAGAGATTAAAAATCTTGGCATTTTAAAACAAGCAGAATTCAGTCTAGGCGACCTCACAATTATCTGTGGTCGTAATAATACAGGTAAAACTTATGCTACCTACGCTTTATTCGGTTTTTTAGACACTTGGCGAAGACTATTAACGAAACCAAGATTTGGCCTCAAAGAAAAAATTGAGCAACTACTTTCTGATGGTGTAATTAGTCTCGATCTACAGGAGTATGTTCAACAGTGTGAAAGTATTCTTACTACAGGTTGTCAAAGATATATTCAACAAATACCTGAAGTTTTTGCGGCCAACGAGGAGAGATTTAAAAATGTTGATTTTCAGATAGAATTAAATTTTGACAATATTCAATTTCAAAATAAGTATGAAAAGAAAATTAGTACAGCAACATGGGAAATTATCTCGATTAGCAAACCTGAAAATGACCCTTATTTATCCATCACATTATTAACAGAAACAGAAAAAATAAATCTGCCAGTGCATTTTCTTGAGGAGATCATTTACGACAGCATCCAAGATATAATTTTCTCTCAGTTTTTTCCCAGGCCATTTATTGCCAGTGCAGAAAGGACAGGAGCGGCAATTTTTCGCAAAGAGTTAAATTTTGCTCGTAATCGTTTACTGGAAGAAATTAGCAAAAATAGCAATTTTGATCCTAGGGAACTGTTATTTAATGTTTCTCAGGATTATGCGCTACTGGTTAAAAAAAATGTAGATTTTACTAGACAAATAGAAACAATTGTCAAAAAAACTAGCTTTATTGACGAAAATCATCCCAGTATTTTAGAAGATTTTGCCGATATTATTGGTGGTCAATATATGATTACTAACAATGATGAACTTTATTACATTCCTAAAGTAAAAAGACAAGGAAAAAGACTTAGACTATCGATGGATGAAAGTTCTAGTGCTGTACGTTCTCTTTTAGACATTGGCTTTTATTTAAGACACGAAGCTCGCATCGGAGATTTGTTGATAGTAGATGAACCTGAATTAAATCTCCATCCAGAAAATCAACGCCGTATCGCTAAACTTTTCGCTCGACTGATCAACATTGGTATTAAAGTTTTTATCACTACTCACAGTGATTATATTATCAAGGAAATAAACACATTAATTATGCTTAACCATAATCAACCACACCTGAAACAAATTGCCGCAGAAGAAGGCTATAGACAAGAGGAATTATTATCGGCCGATCAAGTTAAAGTCTATATTGCTGAAGAAGATTCAAAGATTTTAAAAGGACAAAAAAGAAAGACCAAATTTCACACTTTAAATCCCGCTAAAATTGATCCAGAAATGGGTATTGAAGCGCGTAGTTTTGATACTACTATCGAAAATATGAATCGTATTCAAACGGCTATTATTTGGGGTGAGGAGTAATGTCTGATATTGCTATCCTCAAAGAAATGATTAGGGATTGTGCGATAGTAGAGTTAGAGTATAAAAAAGAATACAAACGAGATAGTTATTTACTGAAACTGACAGAAAATCAAGATAACTATTCGTTTGTGATTAGTGGAATGCCTGAACCCGATCGAGTTATTGTGATCAAGCTAGATGAGTTTTTTGATGTCCGCACAATTTTTACTGGTGATAAAGGTGAGTGTAAGCGTGCAGATTTTATAATTATCGCTAATACCACTTCTGAAAAAGTTATCCTTTGTCTGGAAATGAAGAAAAGCAGAGATTCTAATTCATCGATAACCAAACAATTAAAAGGAGCCGAATGCTTTGTCTCCTATTGTCGTGAAATCGGACGCTTATTTGGGAATCAACCCGATTTTCTTCAGGACTATCAATATCGCTTTGTTAGTATTAAAAATATCAGTATTTCTAAAACAACCACCAGCAGCCGTAAATCCTCTCAAAAAAATGAGATTCACGATCAACCAGAAAAAATGTTAAAAATTTCCGCTAAAGCGAAGCACTTTCAAGAATTAATTTAGTCCTATAGCTTCTCATTATGACCGATTTAATCTCGATCGAATAACGATCTTTTGCCGAGAGTGCTGAAAGAGCCTTATCGATGCTCATTTTTAAAAACTTCAAACACCTGCCGGCTGAAATATTTTAACTTATCAGCCACCTTAGGAGAAGGTTGATAATTGCCGACTAATTGCCAATTTTCCACCGTAGATAGTCGCCAAGCGGTTCCTTGATGGTTAAAAGCCTGCATTTCTAAGCCAATCAAACGCTGATGCTGATCCTCGCTATCGAGATGAAAACGAATTTGTACCAGAATACTGCGCCCTTGAATTCTGGGACTCCAACCGGGAAAATGGAAAGCGATATCGATCGAGTCGGGATCCGTTAACTCCCTTGTGTGGGGATCATTGCGCCAAGGTTTCAGATCTGCCTTTGCATCGGGGAATTGTTGTTTAAACAGGTTGACGAGTGTGGCGATCTTCGCCGTTAATTCTAATCCTTTTGCCTGTTCCGACGCATTCATGCTCACCTCTGATAATTGCTTATAAAGTAACTATTTATACAGTTTAGCCCTGCTTTTTGCGACTATTGGAACAATTATAACGATATTTTCTCGATCGAGTCCAAAATGCCGCACCTGTCAATCAAGATAGCCGCTGCCAAAAAGACAAAATCAAAACTAAACTAGAAAATAGGATAATCGACAGGAACAGTATTTTCTATGAATCCCCAAGAGTCTCTATTACAATCGATCGAAAAATTAGGCTATCGGGTTACGGTGGGTGATGTGGCGGCAAAATCGGGTTTAGAGATTAACGCTGCACAACAGGGATTATTAGCTTTAGCGGCGGAAGCGGGGGGACATTTACAGGTAGCAGATACGGGGGAGATTATCTATCTTTTTCCCGAAAATTTTCGCTCAATTCTTCTGAATAAATATTGGCAATTGCAGTTAAAAGCTTTCGGGAGTAAAATCTGGCAAGTAGTTTTTTATGTTATTCGCATTTCCTTTGGTATTGTTTTAATTATTTCGATTTTAATCCTGTTGCTCGCTATTCTGGCGATCCTGATAGGCTTAATGTTCAAAGATAGTGACTCGGATAACAATTCTGGAGATAGCAAAATTAATATTAACTTCTTTCCCACGGACTTTTTCTGGATTTTTTATCCCGATTTTGGTAATAACTACTACGAAAGAAGAGATCGGGAAGTTAAGGCAGAAAAACCCCCTAGTAAGATGAATTTTCTCGAGGCAGTTTTTTCTTTTCTCTTTGGCGATGGCGATCCTAATTTTAATTTAGAGGAGAGACGCTGGCAAACTATCGGTAAAGTAATTCAAAATAATCGTGGCTCGATTATTGCTCCACAAATTGCCCCCTATCTGGATAGTATTACCCCCAGTCAGGAGGAGACAGAAGATTATATACTTCCAGTTTTAACTCGCTTTAATGGGTTGCCGCAGGTGTCCGATCGAGGCGATATTATCTATTATTTTCCCGATCTACAGGTGACAACCAAAGAGAGAAAAGTACAAGCATTGTCACCCTATCTAAGGGAAAAAAGCTGGAAGTTTAGCGAAGCGGATAGCGGTCAAATTATCTTAGCTTTAGGTTTAGGGGTGGTTAACTTTATCCTCGCTTTAGTTTTAGGATTTTTGCTCAACAGTGATAGTGTTGATTTGAGCGGTTCTCTGGGGTCGATAGTCACAGGTATCTACGGTTTTCTCCTCAGTTATGCCGCTGCTTTTTTGGGGATTCCCCTCGGTCGTTATTTCTTTTTACAGTGGAGAAATAAGCGGGTTAATCAACGCAATCAACAGCGAGAAAAAAGAGCAGATTTATTAGCCCAAAATAATCCTGAATTAGAGCAAAAACTGGCCTACTCTCGTCAATTTGCCGACCAAAAAGTGATTAGGGATGCTGATATTAGTTATTCTACGGATCAAGACTATCTCGAACAAGAGAGCGAGCGCTCGGATAAAATCGATCGAGAATGGCAAAAACGCTTAGAATCCCCCGATTCCTGACTCCTGACTTGAAAGAGGGTGTAGGGTGTGGGGTGTAGGGTGTAGGGTGTGGGGTGTGGGGTGTAGGGAGATGGGGAAGTGGGGAAATGGGGAAGTGGGGAAATGGGGGAATTATGAATTGGGAAATGGGGAAGTGGAGTAGTGGGGTATTGGGGGAATTTCAACTAAAACCCCAACACCCTAAAACCCTAAAACCCTAAAACCCTATCTCCAGACTCCTGAATCCTGAATCCTGACGACCGACTCCTAACCCCAGCAACAAACTTTTTGCCGCAAACCCTAACTTAAACGATCGAGAGTGCGATACTGAATTGCTTCGGCAACGTGGGAACTTTTCAGCATTTCACTATCTCCTAAATCGGCAATGGTGCGGGCAACTTTGAGAATGCGATCCATTGCTCGGGCCGATAAACCCAATTTTCGGATTGCCCCTTCTAAAATATGGCGACTGCTATGATCAAGAGCGCAAAAACCCCGCAAATGCTCGGAATTCATCTCCGCATTAGAGCGAATCCCCGTATTCTGAAAGCGATCGCTGGCCTTTTGTCTGGCCCTTTCTACCCGTTGCCGCACTTGCTCAGAAGCTTCTCCCCGACTCTCTTGGGTCATTTCTTCTGGTTTCAGGCGATTTACCGTCACTTGTAGGTCAATACGGTCTAAAAGCGGCCCCGATAATTTCGCCCAATATTGTTCCCGTTGTCGCGGTGAACAGCTGCAGGGTTGCACCGAATCGCCGTAATAACCACAGGGACAGGGATTGGTACTGGCCACTAGAGTAAAACGGGCCGGAAAAGCGACGGAAAGACGAGTGCGAGAAATGCTCACATAACCATCCTCTAGGGGTTGCCGGAGATATTCCAAGACACTGCGCTTAAATTCCGTTAATTCGTCCAAAAATAAAATACCACGGTGGGAAAGGGAGATTTCTCCCGGTCGGGGATAAGTGCCACCTCCCACCAGCGCTGCCCCGGAAGCGGAGTGATGGGGACTGCGAAAAGGACGCTCGCGCACCAGGGAACCTCGATCTTTCAGTAATCCGGCGACGGAATGAATCTGGGAGACTTCTAGGGATTCGGCAAAGGTAAGCTGGGGCAGAATACCTGGTAAACGTCGCGCTAACATGGTTTTACCGCTGCCCGGTGGCCCGACAAAAATTAGGTTATGACCTCCAGCTGCGGCAATTTCCAGGGCCCGACGACCAATGGCTTGGCCTTTGACATCCTTGAGATCGGGGAGATTTACCCGCGATCGCCCAAATTCCTCGGCAGCGTTAAAAGTCATCGGTGAATGGCGATCGGGTTCATTTAAGAAATTTACCACTTCCGATAGATGACGAAACCCATACACTTGTACGCCTTTGACCACGGCCGCTTCTTTGGCATTATCGGCAGGAACCACTAAACCCTTAATCCCCATTTTTTCGGCGGCGGCAGCAATGGGTAAAACCCCCGCCACGGGACGCAAACTACCATCGAGGGATAATTCACCTAAAAAGAGAAAATCCCCCAATAAATCGGCTTCTACCTGTTCGGAAGCCCCTAAAATGCCGATACTAATCGGTAAATCATAAATCGGCCCCTCTTTGCGGATATCGGCGGGACTTAAATTGATGACAATTTTGCGGATGGGAAAGGCAAATCCGGCATTTTTTAGGGAAGCTTTTACCCTTTCTTTCGACTCCTGCACGGCGGTATCGGGTAAACCCACCACGGCAATTCCGGGTAATCCCCCCGATACATCCACCTCTACCCCGATTTTAATGGCATCGATGCCGATAATTGCCGCACTCCAAACCCTTGCTAACATTTTGGCTCAAGTAAAAATAAAGTGAGTTCTTAGGAAAATGAAACAGGATGTTAGGCTAGTTTTCCGCACAAAAATGATTTTATCTGGGAATTTACCCTGAAAATCAGCGTATTTCTCGGGATAACCTAGCCAGAAAAGCTGAGAGCTTAATGGTATAGTTGAAAAAAAAAGTAATCTGTCTATGAGTGAGACTATTTTTAGCAAAATTATCCGGAAAGAAATTCCAGCCTCGATCGTTTATGAAGATGATCTGGTTCTCGCTTTTCGAGATGTTAATCCCCAAGCACCCACCCATATCCTCATTATCCCCAAAAAACCGATTCCGAAACTAGAGGAAGCCAGCGACAGCGATCGAGATCTATTGGGACATTTGTTACTAACTGTTAAAAAAGTGGCCGCCGAAGCTAAATTAAGTCAAGGTTATCGAGTAGTGATCAATAATGGGGAACATGGGGGTCAAACCGTCGATCATCTTCATGTCCATCTCTTAGGCGATCGCATAATGGCTTGGCCTCCGGGTTAAACTCCTGTTATTCTCCCGCATTTTTGGGGAATTCTAGAACTAGAATCGTTCTTTTCCGAGTCGGTCTTCTCGATGTTGAACCCATGAATAGGTCTATTTCTGCGATCGCATTGTCCAGCACCCTGCTGTTATTTCCCTTCACCCCTACGACTCTCGCTCAATCGGAATGCTTTCTCCAAAGAGCAGATGGACAACACATAGATCTTAGCCGTCTCTGTGGCAGTTCATCTAGAAATAGGAAAAATTCCCCGCAAGTTTATCAGCTACCGATTCAACGCCGGGTTAACGGCATTCCCACGGTGATGGTGGTTTTTAATAACCGTCACTATTATGAAATGCTTTTTGATACAGGTGCTAGTGGCATCGTCCTCACCGATGCCATGGCGAAAGCGATGAAAGTCAAACGGGAAAAGGAAGTAGTCGCTCATACCGCCGGCGGTGTCGTTACTGTTTATCTTGGTCGCATTAATTCTGTTAAGGTTGGCGAGGTGGCTTTATCTAATCAGATTGTTGGTATTTCTCCCCAAATGGAAGGATTAGGACTCTTGGGACAAACTTTTTTTGGTTCCTATGATGTCACGATCAAAAAAGATGTGATTGAATTACGTCATCGTTGATAAGTAGCTGGTTATAATTAAACTAAAAATGGATTTTAGGTTCGATCCCCCCTGCCCCCCTTGATAAGGGGGGTGCCGATAGGCGGGGGGATCCCCCCTGCCCCCCTTGATAAGGGGGGTGCCTGAAAACTTTTAACACCTACCTACTTAGTCTGACGGGAAAAATGCTCGCTTTTCTGATTCTAATCTAAAGTTCCTCGCTGTATTTGTTCCCGTTCGATCGCTTCAAATAAAGCCCGGAAGTTGCCTTCTCCAAAACCTCTAGCGGCATGACGTCGCTCGATTAATTCAAAAAAGAAAGTCGGCTGGGAAAAAATTGGTTTAGTGAAAATTTGCAGTAAAGTCGGCTTTTCCGGGAGAGAATAACTATTTTGTTCAAAATCGATGAGAATTTCCTGCTTTTTAATTTCTGACCATTCCCAATCAGCAATATTAAAATCTTTTTTTTGATAGTTAATTTGTTGATAATAACTGTCGGGAACTGCTAAAAATTCTACCTTTTTTTCTCTTAACTTTTTAGTTAAGTTTACAATATTTTCTGTTTTTAAAGCAATGTGTTGAATGCCAGATTTTTGATTAATATCTAAAAATTCTTGTATTTGAGAACTGTTACTATCTGGCTCATTAATCGGTAATTTTAATTCAGTTTTCGGGTAAACAAGTACCTGAGAATAAAGACCAGAACGCTCCGTTTTAATAGTAAAAGTTTGCCTTTTTTTAAAGCCTAAATTTTCCTCATACCAATTGGCTGTTAACTCTAAATTCCCTTGAAAAACATTTAAAACTAAGTGATCAATTGCCAGAATATCCTGATTATATTGTTGCTGACTATCGTATTGAATCAGATGAGGATCGGCTAAAATTGGCGTGATTCCCTGCCTTTCAATTAACGTATGTTTGAGATCAGCAATGCTAGAGATTTGACAGCTTTTTATCTTACCCCTAGCCAAAACAGTTTCCTCAATAAAAATGTCCTGTTTAATTCTCCTAGCTAAACTGTCTAAATCCTCCACTTGAAAAGCTACATCCGCCACCCCTTCAGGATATTTACTTAAAAATTCCGCCACGGGACTAAGGGAATTTAAGGGAGAAGATAAGATAAAAATAATCTGTTTAGTTTTATCTTTTTGGATGCCATTGCCAACTATTTCCGTGTGCGTGTGGAGATTCACCAAACTTGCGATCGCCTGAAAATCCATCACCCGCACAAACCAATCTCGCCATTTTTTGGCCGATTCTACATAAAAATGAATATGATCAACAAACATAGATAAAGTCAAAAAAAGGTTTTTTTCAGTGAGCAGTAAACATTGAAAATAAAACTCCGAACTTGCCACTTAATGCTATTCACTGATAACTGATAACTGATAACTGATAACTGAAAAAGCTGATGACTAAAAAAAGAGATGACTATCGGGTTGAATATTAATTTCCATGGGGACGGCTTGGGGTTCAGCATTCATGGCAAAATAGATAGCATCGGCGGCGGTTTGAGCGGTTAACATTTTAGTGCGATCAACTTTTAAGCTCACCTGATCCCAAAAAGGAGTATCGACACCACCAAAATAGAATAAAGTCATTTTAATACCATAGCGTTTTAACTCATCGGCCAAACATTTACTAAAACCGACCACCCCGTACTTAGAAGCACAATAAGCGGCAGCCATAGCCATAGAATGCTTACCCAAAATTCCCACCACATTACAGATATGACCGGCCTTATTTTCCTTCATCACATTAGCCGCAGCCTGACAGGTATAAAAACTCCCCTTCAGATTGAGGTCGAGCATTTTATCTAAATCTTCCGGCGTGATTTTATTGTATTGTTTCATCACACCGGCTCCGGCCGCATTAACCAACACATCCAACCGGCCGTAATGGGAGACAATTTTTTCCATCAAAGTTTCTACCTGAGTCGGATTGGTGATATCCGTCGGCACAATTAAAGAGGGACAAGGCAACTCACTGGCTAAATTAGATAAATTATCGGCATTTCTGGCCACTAATACGAGTTTATGACCATTAACAGCTAGTTTACGGGCTAAAGTGGCACCGATACCCCCCGTAGCGCCGACAATCAGGACAACTTTTTCGCTCATAATTATTTACAATTCTTTACAAACATTATTGTAAACTGTTCCGACTGGAAAATCATCGCTAGTCCCAACCCCTTGATTAAGGGTTAGCCAACTTCTGATAGGATAAACCGTGACAATGTAAAGAAATTTTTATGACTGTACTGACCGAAGGAATCGCGCCCCACGGTGGGCAATTAATTAATCGTATTGCTACCGCTGCCGAAAAAGCCGAATTTCTGGCCCTAGCTGAAAAACTACCGCGAGTTTCCTTAGATGAACGAGCGCTCTCGGATTTAGTTATGATTGCTATTGGTGGCTTCAGTCCCCTCAAAGGCTTTATGGAACAGGACGACTACGAAAAAGTCGTCGATGATATGCGTCTAATCAATGGTTTACCCTGGGCAATTCCCGTGACTCTTTCCGTTAGGGAAGAAGTGGCGGATCCGCTCAAAGAAGGCAACTGGATTCGTTTAGATGACAGCGAAGGCAACTTTGTCGGAGTCCTGGAATTAACCCAAAAATACCGTTATAATAAAGCCCACGAAGCAGTTAACGTCTATCGTACCGACGACCAGAAACATCCCGGGGTAAAAGTCCTCTACGAACAGGGAGAAATTAACCTCGCAGGTCCAATATGGTTACTTCAGCGCGATCCTCATCCCCAGTTTCCCAAATATCAGATCGATCCTCTGCAATCGCGCAAAATTTTCCACGAAAAAGCTTGGAAAACGATTGTCGGTTTCCAAACCCGTAATCCCATCCACCGGGCCCACGAATACATTCAAAAATGCGCCCTAGAAGTGGTAGATGGTTTATTCTTGCATCCTCTTGTCGGCGCTACCAAAAGCGATGATGTGCCGGCCGATGTGCGGATGCGTTGCTATGAGATCATGATGGATAAATACTTCCCCCAAGATCGCGTTATTCTGGCTATCAACCCCTCAGCTATGCGTTACGCGGGTCCCCGGGAAGCAATTTTCCACGCTATTATCCGTAAAAACTACGGTTGTACCCATTTTATCGTCGGTCGTGACCATGCCGGAGTCGGCGACTACTACGGAACCTACGATGCTCAGTATATCTTTGATGAGTTCGAGCCTGGGGAATTGGGAATCGTGCCGATGAAGTTTGAACACGCTTTCTACTGTACCCGCACTTCGGGAATGGCAACCACCAAAACTAGCCCCAGTTTACCGGAAGAAAGAATCCACCTTTCGGGAACAAAAGTCCGGGAACTGCTGCGTAAAGGAGAATTACCACCTCCGGAATTCTCCCGTCCAGAAGTGGCTGCCGAATTAATCCGCGCCATGCAAGGATCTTGACATCCTCGCCGCCCTAAAAGTGCGGCGATTCCTAAACCTCACGATTTAAGTTTCTGCTTCCACCACCGTCGCATACCACAGTTAAAAAACCATGTACTGTCTTACACAGAGTCCACAGACTTTCGCCCCATTTCA
>NZ_JASJFB010000389.1:0-6050 GCF_030065455.1 Microcystis sp. M53602_WE12
GGACAACGAATGGGGTGGTCGAGGGAATCAACAATAAACTTAAACTAATAAAACGGAGAGGCTATGGCTTGAGAAACTTTCGGAATTTTTGGGTTAGAAGTATGTTATCTTGGCATCTTGTATGTTGATTTAGCATAAAGGGTAACGAAGAGCCCATTTTCCTCTTTTCCCCCAACTCCAGTGCTTCCCAACCCAAAAAAGTAAGGCAGACCTTAGCCTACCTTAAAACAAAGCGAGGTTGATCAACTTTGGGGATGCCGATGCGGATGCAGCGGATGGAATTGGTCTATTACCATATATTGTCGATTATAGCAAGGGTTTTGCTGGTTGCATAGATTTAAATAACAAATAATTATAAGCTTTACCATATATTTTAGTCTATACATTGAGCCGCAAGGACTATCTCTCGTCAAACTGGGTTTCAACCTGAACCTCAGTTCGGGATTAGTCAAAATTCTGAATGTTCTCCTAGCTGATAAACCCTATTCTTTCGTGGAACTGATGGCAAAATCTCTTTAACCGTAACTAACCTTGATTCGGTAAAGATTTTCCTCCTCTCGATCGCCTCGGAGAATTGTGCTGTAAGATATCTTCAGTTTGAATTGTTTATCCTCGCAATCGTAGATGAGAATAAATTTCGGTAGCTTTTGCGGGAATAGATCAATAATCTCAGGAAATTAACGGTTAATTATATGAATTCTGCTAAAATTATCGCCATTATCACGGGAGCAATTTCGATTTTAATCGCCGTTGCCTATTTAATCCTAGTCCAGATTCTTGACTTTCGCAGCGAGATGATTCCCGCTCCCCTAGAAGTTATTTTTCCCGGATGATAAAAATCGGGGTTGAAAATGTTTCAACCCCAGAAAAAGCAATTTTTGAGCGGATTAACCCACTGGTTGTAATACTAAATCCGGTTATTAAAAACTGATTATTTATTATCGCTTTTAAAGTGGAGGGTTGCATCAAAAGAGTTCCTCTGGCCTTATTGCCGGGGTCGTCTTTGCCAAGCAACAACTAATTTAATTTCCTCATAACTATAATTATCTCCCAGATTTTCTTTGAGAGTTTTCAGGGATTGATCACCCACTTTTTTAATCGCTAAACGAATATATTCCTGTTTATTTTTAGAGACTAACTGATTAATATCAATTTCGTAACCCGCTTCCAGCAATTTAGCTAAATGTTCATAGATGGTTGAGACTTTTAAGCTTCTTTTGCGAGCGATTTCTTCCGCATTCAAACCATCTTGATAGTATTGGAGAGTGAGGAATTGAGTAGAGGGAAGACTATCCTGACAAAAATCATTAATTGCCGCTATAAATATATCCCCATACTGTTGTACTTTACTGTGTACTACTCCAGAAATTTGACGAAACTGCCCCAAATTCCGGGGTTTCGATTGGGCCATCAAACGCAGACTAGAATCATGGAAAATAACGTAGGGAGGAACCCCTTGACTATCGGCAATTTTTTTCCGCAGTTGTCGCAAGCGATCAAATAATAAATCACTTTCCAGCGTATTGGGATTGTCGTCTCCCACGATTTGACCGTTAGCTTTTTGGGGGACGGCAATAAACACGGAACGTTGTTTCCGCATCACTTCCCAACTGTGTTGATTAAGTTTCAAGATTCTAAAATTGTCTTCAGTTTCTACCAGTAGATTTTGCTGGACAAGGGAACGACTTAAACGTTTCCACTCCCCGACAGTTTTATCTTTACCGATGCCATAAGTAGATAATAAATGATGTTGATATTGGGTGATTCTTTCACCTTTTCCTCCCCTCAGTACGTTGATTATGTGCATCATACCGAATTTCTGTCCCGTCCGCGCCACACAGGATAAAAATTTTTGTGCTTCGATCGTCCAATCCTGGTTATTTGTACCATTCCGACAGTTATCACAGTTACCACAGTTACCCGCAAAACTTTCTCCAAAGTAGCCTAGTACACTCGATCTTCTACATTCATTCCCTTCGGCATAATCTAACACTTGTCGCAATTGTTGACGAGCTTTCTGTTGTTCATTTTGCTCGGTTTTTTGGTTAATAAAATACTCAATTTTTCTGGCATCGGCAAAGCTAAAAAAGAGGGTACATTTAGCTGGTTCTCCGTCCCTACCCGCACGGCCTGATTCTTGATAATATCCCTCTAAATTGCGGGGTAAATCGTAATGAATGACAAAGCGTACATCCGGTTTATTAATCCCCATACCGAAGGCAATTGTTGCCACCATAATCTGCACATCATCCCGAATAAAACGGGTTTGATTGTTACTTCTTTCCCGATCCTCCATACCCGCGTGATAGGGTAGGGCATTAATACCATCTTTTTGCAACTGTTCTGCAACTTTATCGACGGTTTTGCGGCTGATACAGTAAACTATTCCTGCTCCTTTTTGTCCTTTAATATATTGATACAATTGCTGATAAGATTTACTGGTTTTAGGTTGAACTTCATAATAAAGATTAGGACGATTAAAACTAGCAATATGAATGGAAGTATCTCGCAATCCTAATTGTTGGATAATATCTTCTCTAACCTGTTGGGTAGCGGTGGCAGTTAAAGCCAAAATTGGCACGGAGGGAAAGCGTTGACGAACTTGTTTAATTTGTCGATATTCAGGGCGGAAATCATGACCCCAATCGGAGACACAGTGAGCTTCATCCACTGCTAAACAGGCTAAACCGAGGTAATTATCAATAACAGCTAAAAAATCTAAAAAACTAGGCGATAATAATCTTTCTGGCGCGACATATAACAGTTTAATTTTTCCTTGCAGGATTAAAGATTCTCTTTCTCTGACTTGTTTAGCATTTAAAGTGCTATTGAGAAATGTTGCCCCGATGCCATTATCAGCTAAAGCAGTTACTTGATCCTGCATTAAAGCAATTAGGGGAGAAACCACCACCGTCACCCCTTTTTTGATTAAAGCAGGTAGCTGAAAACAGAGAGATTTACCGCCTCCGGTGGGCATAATTACTAATAAATCCTGATTATTTAAAGCAGCCTCAATTATTTGGCGTTGATTCGGTCGAAATTGATCGTAGCCAAAGTGATATTTTAAGACTTTTTCTAAAGAGTCAATTGCAGCCATTGAGCAAGGGGAAAGATATTTTTATAGTAGTTATTTTAAGTTTACAGACTCTCTGATTTTAGGGAACAGGGAACGCCGGAATGGGTGACAGAGGGGGGGAGATTACCTATTGCCTCCTGACTCCTGACGACCGGCTCCTGACCTTAAGATTGTCTCACCTGATCGGGAACACCAACAAAGGAGAGATTGGCTAATTTTTTCAGATTTTGACAGCGCAATAACTCGTTAAAATTGAGACTCGATCGCCCCTCAATTTCAGCTATAGTCTCAATAGCCGATAATAAACCCTTAGCGGCCTCGGTTTCCGTGTAACCGCGTCTAACGGCCACTTTTAGGGCTGCTTCATCCGCATCTAATTCCCGTTGGGGGCTGCGTTTTTCCCGCCAAATCCGGTTAATTGCCAAGGCAGTTAAACCCCCCGCTACTGCCATACCGACGGCATCGGTTTGCAGGGTTTCCACGGTTAAACCGATCATACCAGCCAGAGCAATTACTCGATCGAGATCGGGTTTAAACCATTTTACTGCCGTTAAAACACAGACAGCCCTTAACAAGACTAAATCCCGTTGGGGTCTTGATAATTGCCGCCAGAGGTCAAAATTAATTGGAATCGGTCTGACTCCTCTTTGCCAGGGCAGGGGAAAATTAGTTTCGATTACCTTACTGCTTTCGGGTTTGCTGACAATGCGCGTCATCATCCGTCCCGAAGCAGGCATGAGGTCTAGTAAATGACTAATCTCGTTGTCTTGGTTCATCGATCGCTGGTCAATAGTCTTCGATCATTGAGTATAATCGCTTTCTGAGTTAATATCTCTTTTCCGACAATTTTCTCAACGAAACCGCGTGAGTCCCTACCGTTCGGCTTTGAGGGGTTCGATGTCCCGAAAATCGCCAATAAATTCTTGCATCTTCCTCAAAATCCTCATGTGTTGATTATTAATGAGGGGATGAAACCAGTCCTGACCGGATCTTGCCAACTCCAAGTAACACCCGAACAGGTGGCCGCTATCGAGGCGACACTGAAAGCGTTTGCGGAAGCTTGCGACTACGTTAACGGGAAGGTGAAGCCGAACCCGATGGAAGAACTGGCGATACAGTCGCTACGTTCATCTTATATTTAATTCCACCCACCTACTTATCGCCGTTTCTAAACTAAAGCCTGACTGCAAATAATGATGGGAATTGGTTGCTCCTCACCTTGCAAGCGGCGGCGATCTAACCAGTCCCGCATCTCATGTTGGCTATATAATTTCTTCAGTTCGCTAAACAAAGCTTCTCCTGTCAGGCTACGGCGCTTAATCAGGTTTAACTCGCGCTTGAGTACAGTGGTAATCGGTTGGCGAAAGGCCTGTTCTAATAGGTTAACCTGCTTGCGGATTTCTTCATCCTGCGTGGTTTTGAACAGTAGTCCCAATTCTCGCAGGACGTAGCGCTGTGCTTGAGTCAGAGAACGGCTGTACTCCCGTTCCGATTGGCGGTGTTGGACTTCTTGGGCAAATTTCACCTTGACTTGCATGACTGCTTGGTTGTAATTTTTGGGCAGCGGCAGTGCTGCTTCTTCTGGGTTGGTTTTGAGCATTCCTAAAATGCGGGCAGTATCTTTTGATCTGATCTCTCCCTGTTCATCGAGCCAATATAATTGCTGGTAGCCCTTCCAATCTTTGCGGTTAGGATAAGAAGCTTCACAGAAGACAATTATGCCCTTATTGAGAGAAAAGCGAGCCGTTCGGATGCCGTGAGGCAGGTTAGCTATCCGTTCGTATTCAGCCGGATTTTCTCGCTGGAGTTGTCTGAGAATTTCTTCGGCTTCATTGAGGTCGAGAAATTCTCCCTCATCTTCAAACAAACTTAATTGATGGCTGCCACTTTTTTCAGAAATCGCATACATAGCCTCTTCGTTAAGCTGTTCTGTGGGGTCAAGAATTGCCGCATCCTCACCGATGGTTTCATGAATTTCTTGAATGCGGTTTTTGAGTTTTTGCCGTAATCCTAGATTCCGCTCCAATCCCGTCTCTGGGAGAAAATTAAAGCCGTAAACCACATCATTCTCGCTGCCAATCCGATCAATCCGACCAAACCTTTGAATGAGTCGGACGGGATTCCAATGCAGGTCATAATTAACAATCAGGTGGCCATCTTGTAGGTTTAAACCCTCGGCTAAAACATCGGTAGCAATTAAAGTTTTGATTTCCGACTCTCCCTGTTGTAATTTATAGTATTTGTTGGCTTTGGGGGCAAATCTTCCCACTACCCGCGCCTTATCTTTATCGCCACTGTAGATGACTTCTAGATCGTCTTGATCGCCGTTAGGATTGAGGTTTTGATATAAGTAATAGGCGGTATCAGCATACTGAGTAAAAATGAGGCACTTGCTATCCTGCAGCGGAGGTTTATTCAACCAGCTTTTAAGGGTTTGTAATTTCGCATCTTTGTCTGGAGTAATTGGCTCAACTAAGTGCAAAATTTTCTCTAGCAATTGGATGTCATGCTCAAGATGTTTCTGTAATATTGTGGCATCAAAATCAGCTAGATCATACTTCCCAGATGCCTGACGCAAAGCATCGATAATGTCTTGTTCTTCCCCATTGTTTGGCTCATAGAGAATTGCTTGAGCTTCTTCTCCGGCGGGGATAATTCCTTGGCGTAAAGCTTCTCGAAAGCGTTGATGGACTTGCAGTAATTTCTTAACAGTTTGTTGGAAGGCATAAACGCTAGATTCAAAGCGTTTGAATAACAGGACTCGCATCAGTCCTCTTAAATTTGCTCCCCCGGTTTGTAAACTGAGTAATGGTTCTTGTTTGCGCTTATTTGGTAATAGACCTCTTGCATAATTTTTTTATGGTATAATATAAGGTTTTGCTTTTTTCTCAATTCTTAGATTGAAGTGGAAAAAAGAATAAAATGTGATCTTAGGTCAGGAAATCATCTATAATTTTGCTATGTTTATTAGCAA
>NZ_JASJFB010000860.1:0-1513 GCF_030065455.1 Microcystis sp. M53602_WE12
CGTCGAAATTACGGTTAAAAACTTCATAATTTCGTTTAATTTATTGCCCATAGTGGACATATAAACATCCATCAAACTCGCCGCTAATTCTCGATAAGCTTCGATAATTTCCAGAATTTGAATGACGTGGTCGTAGGAATCCCGAAAATAAATTTGTACTTCATCGCTGACTATACCATGATGGTCACGCATGAGTAGATGTAGGACATTTCGCATCGGCCAAATTAAGCGACGCAGTGCCAATAATTCCCGACGGACATCATAGATTTCCTGCATTGTATCTCGATCGGGATTACTAATGATCATATCTTCCAACGCTTCAATCCGATCTTCGTAGTGTTCTACCACGGGAAAATAACCATCGATAATCGTATCTAATAATAAATAGGTTAAATAATCCGCCCCCGATTTCCGTACTCGTCCCTGGGAAGTGCGAATTCGATCTCTGACTATCTCAAAACAGTCCTGTAATTCCTCCTCTTGAAAACTTAAAAGATAGCGTTTTCCCAAGACAAAACTCACTTGTTCTGTATCAAAACCGCTTTCATCTTCTTTCAGTCGCACCATCTGAGAAATCACTAACAATTGATTGTTATAATCTTCTAACTTGGGACGCTGCGGCACATTAACCACATCTTCTAATAACAAAGGATGCAGATTAAAAATTTCCCCTACTTGTTTTAAAACCGTCTCACTCCCTAACCCTTGAATATCCATCCAAGACACGGTATTTGTGCCAATATAGGGGGCGCAAGCATTGGGAGTAATATCCACCTTGCGAATGGCGTTATCTTCATCGTAGTCGATTAAAATAATCCGCGAGGGTTTGGCATCCGGTTCGATAATTAATGTCCCCGGTTCACTACCCGGTTCATCATAAAAATAATCGAAGTAGTCTTCTTCCTCGTCTCCATCGGTATCGGGACGATTGTTAACGAATATATCAGGTTGTAGTTGGGTCATAAGCTTACAACAATCTGGCTAATTTGGGCAATAAGAAAACAGAAAAGTTAAAAAATTTAATTTGCCTAAAGTTACTATCTATCGCCATGAGATTACATTGACATACTCCCACCGTCAAGCTACGCTGTGACGGGGGATTCTTTCCACATCGCTGTTAGAAATTCCTTGTTCAACGAGACAACTTAGATTCTCAATGTCTCCACTGAAAACCCAGAGGTCGGACTCTCCCAAGGCGTTTGGTTCGGTTTCTGTTTGCCCAACAGTACCGTTGAGATAATTTCCCAAGTATTGTAACCCTTTTTTAAGAATGTTGATTGCTGCATTATGATCCCTATCTAAGACTGTTTGACAATTAGGACATTGATGAGTTCTAGTGCTTAAGGTTTTTTGAACTCTCGTCCCACAAACTGAACAATCTTGAGTCGTGAAATGTGGTGGTACAGCAACACAAACAATCCGATAAATCTTGGCAAAATAATTCAACCATTCAGTGAATTGATACCAAGAAGCATCACTGATCGACTTGGCAAGTTTACGGTTTTTGACTAAG
>NZ_JASJFB010000766.1:0-1488 GCF_030065455.1 Microcystis sp. M53602_WE12
GTTACCTTAAAATCCGATAAAATTAAAACTTTATACCTACAAGGTTTAACAACAGAATTTGAAGAAATCTTCAAAGAATACGGTTTAAAAAGTGAGGAGAAATGGACGAAACTGAGGGAACTTTATCAAGGTCATCCTAACTGGTTAAATATCATCTCCTCAACTATTATTGAGCTATTTGATGGAGAAGTATCCTTATTTTTAGAACAAATGAACAATGAAATTTATTTAGGGGATATAGAAAACTCGATCGAATGTCATTTACAGCGTTTATCCGCAACAGAAAAAAAGGTGATACACTGGTTAGCTAATCAAACTGAAGCGGTAGAAAAGTTTCCCAAAACTGGTAATCTTGACCTTTCTCAATCCCAATTTTGGGCAGCTATTCAGTCATTAATGAGACGCTGTTTACTGGATAAATTACCATCAGAAACCTCGTCCTATTTTCCTATTAATCCTGTCTTTAAATCTTATCTTAAAAGAAATCCTAACGATTAGGATTATCTCTTTACAAATAGATGCGATCGCATTTTTATCTTTAACTATTTTGCAAAACTTGTAAGAATAAATTTGGCGATAAAATTTGTGTATGATGATAATGCTTTAGCGGTAAAATGTGTTTTTTATCTAAAGAAACTAGATAATCAGCACCTATTTCGTAAGCGGCTGCCAAAAACATATTATCATTTGGATCAACCTGATCGAGTAGCGTTGCTTGATAAATGCCTTGAATTTTGATAGCAGTATAAAAAATAGCCGTTAAAATCTCCTTAATATCATTTCTGTCAATATTTTTCAGTAATAGTTTTTCAACCAATTCCTCCAATAATTGAGGAGAAATAACTAACTTAAATCTACCCTCTCGCCAATAACGAATAATTTGACAAGGCGCACTGTTAGGATTTTTACTTAACAAAGCTGAAAGAAAAACCGAAGTATCAAGAATAACAAGAGGTGAATCTTGAGCAAACATCATAGTAAATCAGATTCTTCTAAGTTTCCTGAAATTCTCACACAAGCGTCATCAAATTTTTGCCAAACTTCATGATAACAATTATCGGGCATATTTTGAACCTCATTTAATGTTTCCATAATCAAATCTTTGGCCTGTTTTCTATTTACATTTTCTTTTAAAACTTCTAAATGCTTGTGTAACTGTTCTAATAACCATTGTTTATCTTCAAACGAAAAATTTCGTAACTTTTGTTCAAGTTCAATAATTTGAGGGGATATCATAAAATTAACTCCACTTAACATTGAGCTATATCATAATTCTAACAACAAAAAAGCACCCCCTTGCGGGAGTGCCTTTTCGTTCAGACTAGGAATTAACCATTGATAGCAGGAGCAATCAGAGCTACAGGAGCCTGTTCACCACTAGCCAAGTCTAAGGGGAAGTTATGTGCATTACGCTCGTGCATTACTTCCATACCGATACCAGCGCGGTTTAACACATCGGCCCAAGTACCGATTACACGACCTTGAGAA
>NZ_JASJFB010000806.1:0-3050 GCF_030065455.1 Microcystis sp. M53602_WE12
AGACGTGAACGGGGGACTTTGTGCGGTTGTGAACGGATATTTGAGTAAGCCAGGCCGGAGCCAGAAAAAGATATTTATCAGAAACGTCATGATCAAGCTAGAGGTTTAAAGACTGATCGGGTTCCAATTATTTTTATTAATAAATATTTTACACAATTCATACCAGGTAAGCAAGAGAGCTACGCCACTACTACCGAATCATTACCGAAATGTCTGGGAGTGGTGTCAAGATGATTGGTGCGAAAATTATGAAGAGATAAAAAAGAGCAAAAAACAGCAAAATCAGGCATATAAAGTTCTGCGGGGCGGTTCTTGGTTCAACGATCCGGATAACTGCCGTTCCGCTTACCACTACGACATCAACCGCCGCGACGACGGCAGCAGCGGCGGTTTTCGGGTGGTGCGCGGTGCTGGGAGGACTCTGTAACCCTTTTCCCCTTTTTTTCCTTTTTTCCCTTTTTCGATTTTTTTGAGCAAAATGTACTATTTATGTGGTATTTATGTACTATACAAGGATTGAGAGAATTATCTCTCTTTTGTTAAAGTGGGTTGAAACCTTGATTTCTCCTAGCCTGAAACGCGTAAATTCGTTAAAATTTTCAAGACTGACAGAAGAGACCACAAACGCGGGATACCCCTCCGCACCACCTAAAAGGAGAATCTAATGTTCAAAATCGATACTTGCTGTACTCTAGTACCCTACTTTGAAGTACAAGAAGGAAAAATTGCTGCGTTTAAGGAACTAAGCCCCAAGTTCATTGAGAGAACCCGCACCGAAGAGGGCTGTATCCATTATGCTTTCTCGTTTAGCGGTAATATTGTTCATTGCCGCGAGGGTTACGTCGATGCCGCCGCAGTTCTTGCCCACCTGCAAAACGTTGGGGAACTGCTAGACGAAGTTCTCAAAATCGCCAAGATTATTCGCCTAGAAGTTCACGCTCCCGCTTCCGAAATCGAAAAGCTGCGGGAGCAATTGGCTTCTCTTAACCCTCAGTTTTTCGTTCTCGACGAAGGTATTCGCCGCACCAGCGAAGCCTAACCCCGAACTGACAGAAAACGGATGCCCTATTCCCGTCTCGAAACGCACCGGATTACTTCTTTCTCCGGCGAGTTTGTCTTGCGCCCAACTATTAGAAAGATTGAGGGACAATTAAACTTTCAGTACATATCGACCATACGAGAAAAAGCGGGAGAAGAGGAGATAAATGGCAGCAAATTTCCATGTTCTTCCACTTTATTCCTGAAAGTAGAAATGATTGAAATCGTCAATTTCCACTTATTTTGGGACTGACATCACCCTGAGACTCCGAATATTCTGAAATTAGCAAGTAAACACGGCTTCCCAATTTCGGGAAAAAATTATGAATCTACGTTCTGTCAAGACTATCGTATTAAGCGGTATAGCCCTGTTGGTGGCAACTTTGCCCAGCCTCGCTCAAATTCCAATAGAGCCGATCCTTCTGACTACTGCTACTCGCTTCAATTGTGGTCCCCACTTAGAAACATATATAGTTCGTTCGCTAGATAACCGACGGGGAACTGGGATTCGTTGTGTCAAATTCAGTAAAGGACAGCAAGGCTCAAGCATTCCCCGTCTGTCCTGGTACGGGGAAGGAACCTGGGAAGGGGCTACCTACCGTCATTTGGGACAGGCGATTGACCGAGGCAGAATGTTGGTCGGGTTCGCGTCCGACATTCACGGTAACGGGGAGGATGCTAACTTCAACTATCCGGGTAATCTCGATATCCGAACGGTCAGACCAGGAGTGATTCGAGTGACTGGGGCTTGGAATGAGGAGTGGCGTTCGGCTTCCTCCGTTAACTACAACCCCTTACCCCGTCCCAAAACCTGCGGTAGCCATTTCAATCAATATCAGGTAACTGATTTGACAGGTGGGCGCAGAGGCAAAGGTCTGCGCTGTATGCTGAAAGAAGGTCCAGCCAACACAACCTGGTTCGGTAACGGGGATTGGGATGGCAACACCTATTCCCACCTGGGGACTCGCGGAAAGAACGGCTACGGGTCCGCAGATATCTGTCCACCTGAGCGAGTCCATGCCACTATTTTCGGAACCATCTGCAATAACTTCGACTACGGTTCCCTTACCTTCACCTCTACGCGCAGTGGCTTCAATGTCAACGGTGCTTGGAGCGAGAAGTGGTTATTGGTCAGGTGATTTGTCGAGAATTTCAATAAAAAAAGGTTGGGGCGAACATTAGCTCACCCCAACCTTTTTTGTCGTAATTATTTGATTAGAACTTAACCATTGATAGCGGGAGCAATCAGAGCCACGGGAGTCTGTTCGCCACTAGCTAAGTCTAAGGGTAAATGGATTATTTAAATCCTTTTATAACCCCCTATTATTCGAGTTCTTGAGGTTCAATAACCAACTTCATTCCCTGAATAATTAATTTGATTTTTTCCTGAGAAAGTCTTCCGATAGACTCCGTTAAAAGACGTTTATCAACCGTGAAAACCTGTGAAACATTAACAACACTGGATTCAGGTAAATTCCCTTCACCCTCATTCAATAAAACATTACCAATAGCTTTTGCTCGTCTCAAATTGGTTGTTAATGGACACACAATAACCGTCCCAATTTGTGACTGATTCAGAGCATCATTTTGCACCACAACACAAGGACGAAGATAAGCAGGTTCAGAACCTTGTGGTTCTCCTAAATCAATCCAATAAATATCACCTTGAAAAATCGTCATATTTACTCAGATAATTGGCGTTGATGATGGCGTATTCCCTCTAACATCAAAGTTTCTGATTCGTCCAATCCATCACTATAAGCTTCATTCCAACTATCCATTAATCGTTGTTTAGTTGTTTTTTGATTATTCAATCCTAATTGTTGATGTAACTGCTCCAATAACCATTTTTTATCTTCAAGAGAACAGTCTCGTAATTTTTGTTCCAGTTCAATAATTTGAGGGGATATCATAAAATTAACTCCACTTAACATTGAGCTATATCATAATTCTAACAACAAAAAAGCACCCCCTTGCGGGAGTGCCTTTTCGTTCAGACTAGGAATTAACCA
>NZ_JASJFB010000254.1:0-9564 GCF_030065455.1 Microcystis sp. M53602_WE12
AGCAATAAATATTCTTAAAAAAGGGTTACAATATTTGGGAAATCATCTCAACGGTACTGTTGGGCAAACAGAAACCGACCCAAACGCCTTGGGAGAGTCCGGTCTCTGGATTTTCAGTGGAGACATTGAGAATCTAAGCTGTCTCGTTGAACAAGGAATTTCTAACAGCGATGTGGAAAGAATCCCCCGTCACAGCGTAGCTTGACGGTGGGAGTATGTCAATGAGGTGTCTAACCTGGAGAGATTGAATAAGGTTCTGCAAGAAGCGGGATTTAAGGTCAAAGAAGCAGAATTACGCTGGATTCCCACTAATACCCTAGAAGTGAGCGATCGAGACCAGGCCTGTTTTTTATTGAAGTTAATCGACACCCTAGAATCCCTCGATGATGTGCAATCGGTAACGGCTAATTTTGATTTAGTCGAGGAATTGATGTTAGTGGATCTGTGATCCTAAATTACTAGGCAGTGATCACTGATCAGATTTGAGTTCTCAGTGAGCGGTATGAAGTGAGAGTAAGTAGTTGGATAATCTTGATTACTGATCACTGATCACTGATTACTGTTTACTGATCACTGATTACTGATTCTGGGCCCAATCAAGAAATAATCTGTCCCCAAAATCCCGTAAAAATTCGGGTTCCGTCTTTGAGAATATGAATTTCCACTTGATCCGATGCCCAATTAATCTGATCTTCCAGAGCGGGATTGAGGACGTGAATCCGTTGATTGCTAGAAGAAACGGGAGAATCGGGGGAATGAATAGCGAGGGATTCCACATAGGCCCCATCCACCAAAATATCTAACTGGGCCAATAATTCTTGAGAGTGGGGCGGTGCTTGGGTTGAGCGCAATTGTTCGATCGTAAATCCCGTGAAGGACATCACATTTAAGCCTTTTTCCTTAACATATTTAGCTAATTCTGTCAAGGCTTTTGCTTGCCAAAAAGGTTCACCTCCGGAGAAAGTTAGGCCACTATTGCGGGGATTAGCCAAAATTTTGGCAGCTAGAGACTCAACAGTAATTAATTGATTGATCTTAAAGGGCCAGGAAGCTGGATTAAAACAACCCCGACACTCGCGAGAACAACCCTGTACCCAGACCACCGCCCGACAGCCGGGGCCGTTAACGGCGGATTCATCCACATAGCCCATGATATTGAGATGATGGGCGGGAATTTGCGCTAATTGGGCAGCAATAGTCAGACTCATCGCTTATAATCCTCGATCGATTCCTATCTTTTTCATGCTAGGGAAAAAACGACAAAAATCGATCGCTGTTGCCATGATTTGTTAACCTTTGACACACATCACCTGCTTGAGAGTGGCGACAATTTCCACTAGATCCGCCTGTTGATTCATCACCTGTTGGATCGGTTTATAGGCCCCCGGAATCTCATCAATAACGCCCTCATCTTTGCGGCATTCAACCCCTTCGGTTTGGGCGATTAAATCATCAAGAGTAAAGGTTTTTTTAGCCAGATTTCTCGACATCAAGCGCCCGGCCCCGTGGGAACAGGAACAGAAGCTATTATGTTCTCCTTTGCCTTTGACAATATAAGATTGCGCTCCCATGGAACCGGGGATAATACCATAATCGGTTTCTCTGGCGCGGACGGCTCCTTTGCGGGTGACATAAACTTCCTCCCCAAAATGAATTTCTTGTTCGGCATAATTGTGATGACAATTAACCACTAAGAGGGGTTTAGTTGGTTTGCCTCCCGCTAGATGTTTTTCAACAATCCGTTTAAATCTAGCCATCATAATTTCCCGATTATAACGGGCATATTCCTGGGCCCATTGTAGATCGTGCCAGTAGGCGGTAAATTCTTCTGTACCGGCGACAAAGTAGGCCAGATCGAGGTCAGGTAATTTACATTCTGCTAGTTTTGCTAACTCTTTGGCCGTATCAATATGACATTGGGCCAGTTGATTACCAATACCTCTAGAACCGGAATGGAGCATTAACCAAACTTGATTGTCTGTATCTAAACAAATTTCGATAAAGTGATTACCACCCCCCAGAGAACCCATTTGTTTAAGGGCTTTTTTCTCTAGGTTCTGCACGCCTCGATGAATCTGTTTAAATTCAGCCCATTTTGGCCATTTAGTTACTTCCCGATCCACTTCTTTATTTTCAGCAAAACCGACGGGAATATTCGCCTCCACATCGAGGCGAATTTTTTTAAGTTTTCCCTGCAATTGTTCGCCAGTAAAAGGCATTTTTAGGGCAGCCATGCCGCAACCGATATCGACTCCGACGGCGGCAGGAATTACGGCATCTTTGGTGGCAATCACCGAACCGACTAAAGCGCCTTTACCCAAGTGAACATCGGGCATTAAAGAAATGTGTTTATAAACAAAAGGTAGGGAAGCGACATTTTTGGCCATTTGGGTTTCTTGGGGTCCTAATTCATGCCCCGCCCAAGATAAAATCGGTGTCGGTGTGGAAATATCCAGAGTTTCGTAAGCCATAGTTTTTAGGAAATAATCAGGTAAAAAGCCGATGTAACCAAGACAATAAGGCAATTTAGATTCTGCGATGAATTAGATAAATTGTTATCAGTGATCGTGTTTTAGCGCCAGAGGATAAGCTGTTGACTATCTAAATTACTCGTTCAGACTGCACCAGAGTTCTGAGCATTTGTACTAAAATTGTCAAGACGCAGTTTAAATGCAGTACAGCTTATTACCTATATTACATTATATACTACATTCGTGTTATCAACAAGTTCCCAGAAAGAGCAGGCATTGGGGAGCTTTTTTGCTGTGATCGGTAAACAGTAAGCTGTTCAGCATCTAAATAGCGTATAACAGAAACAGTAACTTAGTCAAAAAATTCAATGATGAGCAATCTTACTGATTTACTCGCACTTCCATTTGGCAAACCTTTAGCTGAGATCGATGCCACAATCCTTGAGAGTTTTGGGGATAATTGTTACAAAATAAATGATCAGATTTATTTATTAACAATGAGTATTGACAATATTCCTGTATATAGAGGTCTTGCTTGGGTAGTTTCTGAGCGGGCAGCCGCCTGGATTTTTACAGGTCGTTGGTCTGATGATGAAATCAAACTGCCGCCACCAGATATTCTTTTACCAATGTTTACTATAAAAGATTATCAAAGTGTTTGTGAATTTGGCCGGCAAGTAGATCAGAAAAACTTTGTTAATGATCTTCCAGGGCCGCGAAGAGTAAAATTTAGCAACTACACTTACTATTATCGCATGGTAGAACCCCGTCAATCGGATGATCCTATTGGTATCGAGATCGATCGCCGACCAGAACAGTATAGGTATTGGGGAAATTCTCTAGTCATTATTAATAGTTGGCAAAGAACGATAACTAAAACCTTTCTTGACTTTCAACAATGTTCTCTTAACAATTTAAGAGGAGGGGGAGTCAATACTGGTAGTCATCTTATTCAGTTGAGAAGTTTTGGAAAGCCTGATAATTATCGGGAATCTATTTTATCTGTTTTTAATCCACCTACTCTATGCTATTTTGATTTGGGCTTAGAATTTGTGCCTTCTGTAGATATGCGTTTGGCCTACATCTACATCTATTTACAACCTAACTGTAGCAGTTTATTTTCCGAGGAAACCCGTTCTTCTACCTTTAGGGTTTTTTCTGGTGATCTTCTTTACGGAAATAGATTAATTAGTGCCTCTGAATTAGAGGATTTTCCTGGGTTAATTAACAGTTTTCAAGATAGCAGATTTAAACGATATGACACCGATACTTATATTCAAGAAATAAATGGAATACGCACAGGAACAATTGTTTTTACTCATGATTACATAATCTTATATTAATAAGTAGGTGGGTGGAATTAAATATAAGATGAACGTAGGTTGGGTTGAAGCATGAAACCCAACGCCCGCTCATGTTAGGCTACCGCTAACCCATCCTACAAATAATTGTGCCTCCCTACTTAGCACGATCTTTCAGTTATTAATAAAGTAAAGTGGCTCTTCTGGTTTCTGTGTGGAAACGAGGTCTATACTGATACTTTCTTCCGCAAAATAGCCCTAAAAGTCTTGCCCGATAAGCATTTCACGATTCCATAAGCAAAAATTATCACACAAAGTCGAGAAGAGCCGTAAAGTGCGGTAAATTTCTGAACTCTGGTAATGATCTTGATGTCTGAGATTCATATTTTCTACTTAAAAGAGAGGAAGTGAGGGATTTCCACCACCACTCCAGGGAAACCAAGGAGAGCGAGCATGGAGTGGTAAGAACTAAGAGTTTGTCTCACTTCTGACTCCTTTCCTTCACCACTAACTCTTTGATCCCGAACTGACATTAGCAATACTACCAAAAAGGTTCGGATACCTACACTATCAAGAAAGCGGGGTTATTTTGCACTATAGAGATAACGAAGGAACTGATAGGGGTGGGTATCGCCTAAAAACCGAGTACAGTTCCGATTCTAGAAGTCACTATAGTTGTATCGGAGCAGCACAAAGATTATGGGAAAAGTAGTTGGAATTGACTTAGGGACGACTAACTCCTGCGTCGCGGTTATGGAAGGGGGTAAACCCACCGTTATCGCCAACGCCGAAGGATTTAGAACCACGCCCTCAGTCGTCGCCTACGCCAAAAGTGGCGATCGCCTAGTAGGACAAATCGCCAAACGTCAAGCGGTAATGAACCCGCAAAATACTTTTTATTCCGTCAAACGCTTCATCGGCAGGAAATTCAACGAAGTTACCAACGAAGCCACAGAAGTATCCTACAAAACTCTCCAAGACGGCAACGGCAACGTTAAATTAGACTGTCCCGCCCAGGGCAAACAATTCTCCCCCGAAGAAATTTCCGCCCAGGTACTGCGGAAACTGGTGGAAGATGCCAGTAAATACCTCGGCGAAACCGTTACCCAAGCAGTCATCACCGTACCCGCTTATTTTAATGACTCCCAACGTCAAGCCACCAAAGATGCCGGGAGAATTGCTGGGGTTGAAGTTCTCCGCATTATCAACGAACCCACTGCCGCCTCTCTTGCCTACGGATTAGACAAAAAAGCTAACGAAACTATTCTCGTTTTTGACTTGGGTGGGGGAACCTTTGACGTATCGGTTCTAGAAGTGGGTGATGGTGTCTTTGAAGTTCTCGCTACCTCTGGAGATACTCATCTCGGTGGTGATGACTTCGATAAAAAAATCGTCGATTATTTAGCCGGAGAATTCAAAAAAGTTGAAGGAATAGATCTCCGTCAAGATAAACAAGCCCTGCAACGTCTCACAGAAGCGGCAGAAAAAGCCAAAATTGAACTTTCTAGCGTTACCCAAGCGGAAATTAACCTGCCCTTCATCACCGCTACCGCCGAAGGACCAAAACACCTAGATACCACTTTAACCAGAGCTAAATTTGAGGAAATTTGCGCCGATTTAATCGATCGCTGTCGCATTCCCGTCGAAAATGCCATCCGTGATGCCAAAATCGATAAATCTGCCCTCGATGAAGTGGTTCTCGTCGGTGGTTCAACCCGGATTCCCGCCGTTCAAGAATTAGTTAAAAAAGTTCTGGGCAAAGATCCTAACCAAAGCGTTAACCCCGATGAAGTGGTAGCCGTCGGCGCCGCTATTCAAGGTGGTGTTCTCGCCGGTGAAGTCAAAGATATTCTTCTGCTTGATGTTTCGCCCTTGTCTTTGGGTGTGGAAACCCTCGGCGGTGTGATGACGCGGATTATTCCCCGCAACACCACTATTCCCACCAAAAAATCGGAAGTTTTCTCCACGGCAGTAGATGGACAAACTAACGTGGAAATCCACGTCCTGCAAGGGGAACGGGAAATGGCCAAAGATAACAAGAGTTTGGGAACTTTCCGACTCGATGGTATCCCTCCCGCTCCTCGTGGTGTGCCTCAAATCGAAGTGGTCTTCGACATCGATGCTAACGGTATTTTAAATGTCACCGCTAAGGATAAAGGTACAGGAAAAGAACAATCGATCAGCATCACCGGCGCTTCTACCTTGCCCCAAAATGAAGTGGAACGCATGGTTAATGAGGCAGAATCGAACGCCTCGGTCGATAAGGAACGTCGTGAACACATTGAACGCAAAAATCAAGCTGATTCCCTCGTTTATCAAGCTGAGAAGCAGTTAGCCGAGTTGGGCGATAAGGTTCCCCCATCCGAGAAAAATAAAGCCCAGGCATTGATTAAAGATCTGAAAGAAGCGATCGCTCAAGACGACGATGGTAAGATCAAAACCATCCTACCGGAATTACAACAAGCCCTCTACGCGATCGGTAGCAGTATGTATCAGCAAGGGGCCCCTAGTAATCCCACCGGTGGCAATGATGGCAATGGCCCCTCTGGTGGTGCTGGTGGTGGCGATGATGTCATCGATGCGGAATTCTCCGACGCTAAATAAAAATTAAGTTCATAGCTTCGGCAAGGACACAAGCTACCTTGTGTCCTTTTTTCCTTGCGGCTTTCTTAAAGATAAGGCTGTCACCGAAAATTAGGACTAAACTTAAGTGAACCATCTTGGAGGACTAAGATTAAGAAAATGGAAATTTACCAATTTAGCCAACGCCAGACAATTATTATGGCTATTCTAGTCCTCTATCTCGGTAAGTATTTAACCAAAAATATCAAATTTCTACAAGATTATAACATTCCTGATGCCGTTGCTGGTGGTGTCTTAGCTTCCTTATTTTTCGGTCTATTTTTTGCTGTTTTTAAATGGCAAATTGAATTTACCCTTAATGTTCGGGATGCCCTGTTAATCGTTTTTTTTACTACTATCGGACTGTCCTCAAAACTAAAAACCCTGCTGCAAGGGGGTAAACCCTTGCTAATTTTATTAATAACCGCCGTGGTTTATCTCATTCTACAAAATTTAGCCGGGTTAGGAGTGGCAAAAGTGATGGGATTAGATTTACCCATCGGTTTGATTGCTGGTTCCGTTTCTTTGAGTGGCGGTCACGGGACTGCCATTGCTTGGGCTTCTATTTTTCGTGATAATTATGGCATCGCCAAAGCATCAGAAATCGGTGTAGCTAGTGCTACTTTTGGGCTAGTTTTAGGGGGAATTATTGGCGGACCGGTGGCTAAATGGTTAATTACGAGAAATCGACTGCGAGCCAATAATCAAGACCAAGATTTAACGGTGGGAATTAAACAAAGCCAGAGGAATGTCAATATCGATTACAATACAATGCTCCATTCAATCTTAGTGATTGGTTTAACTATCGGTTTAGGTAATCAGATTAACTACTGGGCAACTCCCCTTGGTTTAAAATTACCGGATTTTGTCCCCTGTTTATTGGCAGGAATTATCCTGACTAATACCGTACCTTTGGTGTTGAAACGCTTTCCTTGGCCCGCTAATACGCCCTCTTTAGCCTTAATTTCTGATGTTAGTCTCGGTTTATTCCTATCTATGTCCTTGATGAGTTTACAATTATGGACATTGATCGATTTGGCCGGACCGATTGCTATCCTGTTATTAGTGCAGTTCTCACTCAGTATTATTTATACTGTTTTACTGGTCTTTCCCGTAATGGGAAAAAACTATCATGCTTCAGTAGTTTGCGCCGGTTATTTGGGTTTAACTCTAGGGGCAACTCCCACAGCTATCGCCAATATGACCGCGGTGACGGAACATTTTGGGGCTTCTCCCCAGGCATTTATTATTGTTCCTTTGGTGGGGGCATTTTTTATCGATTTGTCTAATGCTTTTATCATCCAGCAATTTTTGAATTTTCTGACTTAAAAATTTTTATCGATCAAGTAATTTTTGAGGAAAGTTGACTAATCTTTTCCGTCAAGATTGGCCAAAGCTTGCAGTAAAATCGGAATAATACCAAATCCGTTTTTAATAATATGATTAACTGCTAATCGAACTTTAAAAACCCAGTTATGGATTGTTTCTTGCTGCTCCGGCGCTCCCCGCTTCGGCAGGACACAAGTTACCTTGTGTCCTTTTTCAGGCTCAAAATCGGAAATTAGGCCAATCCGACTAATTTAGCGCTGTATTCCCACATTTTTGCCCCTCTTTCATCGTCGCGAGCTTGAGGAGAAACCCTTTGAACAAAGGATTTACCCTCTTTTTTCTGACGATTGCCCCAACTCCAGTAAGCACCGGATTGACGGTATTCGGGGTCAGCAACCACCATAGCGACTCTTTCCCCGGCTAATTCTTGGGAAACATAGCCACCGGTGATATTTTTCTGGAACCAGGGGAAAAACTGCTGGAAAAAGGGGTAATGGTTGCGGAAAAGGGGTGTATCGGCCACACAACCCGGATAGAGGGAAGTAAAAGTGATTCCGGTCGATTGGTGATAGCGTTTGTGCAGTTCCCGCATGGTGAGAACATTACACACCTTACTATCTTTGTAGGCTTTGACCGATTCAAATTTTTTGCCGTCGGCCATAGTAATCGGCTCTTTGAAACCCTTGGCAAACCCGTCCAAATCGCCCAAATCGGGACGAGGAGGAATTTTACCGCCTAATTCATCGGGATTATGGGTGACAGTGCCGAGAATGACTAAACGGCGGTCGGGAGAGGGAGAATTTTTTAGATCTTCCAAGAGCAAATTTGACAACAGGAAATGACCTAAATGATTGGTGGCCATGCTCAATTCATAACCGTCGGGACTTCTTAAGGGTTCTTTGAGCAAAGGCAGATAGATAGCGGCATTGCAGACTAAAGCGGTTAGGGGTCTGCCCAAGGCCCGGAAATTTTTAACGAAGCGCCGGACGCTATCGAGGGAACCGAGGTCGATAAATTCCATACAGTAGTTATCCCGGGGAATGTTCAATTCCTTGGCCGCCTGTTCCATTTTCGGGATATCCCGACAGGCCATAACCACAAACCAACCTCTTTGAGCAAGGGATTTAGCGGCGTAGAGACCGACTCCAGAAGTTGTCCCAGTAATGATCACCGTGGGTTTTTGATCTTGTACCATTTTTTGATAGTTTTCGTTAATCGCTCTGGTCTAGGGAATATCCAAGGGATTCCGATTATAAATTTTATCTCAAATGTCGGGGTTTCATCCCGTCCCTAAAAGCGACGGGATGAAACCAAGCGCCAATATAAAACAGCACTTCGACACATTTCGACAGGCTCAATGTAAAGGCTCAACGTAAAGGCTCAGTGACACGAAGCACGATTAAAAATAAGCGTCCAGTCTCCTGACAAAATCTCGAATAACTTCTTCTTGTAAGGGTCTTGACCTACTCAGGCCAAATAGCTACCATGTAAGTAGAGCGGATAGGGTAATCAACCGCTTTAAAAACCCATGTAGTCTAACCACTACGCTATCTGCACCTTGACAATTAAAGATATGGGGTTCTACTCAATAGTTCTAGTTTCCCCCTGCTCGTGATGTAAAATCTTTACGGGAAATAGACAAAGCAGTATTTGAAGCTAACGTTTCAATTCAAGCAAACTTTGTACCCCCCCCTTGCCCCTAGGGCTGTTTCATTCTCCCATCAGAATATCAAAAGTAAAAGCGATCACTGTCAGGTAAAATGAGAAGTGAACGCGAACTTTTGAAAGATATGTTGAGCTTAATAGAAAAACTAAAACAAGTCAAGGACTTTCGGAAAGAT
>NZ_JASJFB010000293.1:0-6167 GCF_030065455.1 Microcystis sp. M53602_WE12
GGAAACGTTGGTGGCTGAGCTCGTCCTTGAGGGCGAGGTCTTTTAACTTCTTAGCAAGTTTAATTAATGGAAACTTTTCTAGCTCCAAAAGGTTCCATACTGCTACGAAGATACCTTTTAACTTCTTAGCAAGTTTAATTAATGGAAACGATGAATTCGGTTAAATGACTGCGCTTATCAGTCACTTTTAACTTCTTAGCAAGTTTAATTAATGGAAACTGTTTGTTACGCGACGATCGTTCATCGTTGTCCTCCAGTTCTCTTTTAACTTCTTAGCAAGTTTAATTAATGGAAACCCAATATTGACGCTAAATAGAACCAACAGCCAGACTCAAAGCTTTTAACTTCTTAGCAATTTTAATTAATGTGAAGCTAACGATTAGTGAATAAAAAATCTCCTACTTTAATTTTCTAAGGAGATTTTTTTACTAATAAAGGTGAGAGATAAGATTTTGTTTTTTCTAGATTACATAATATTGTGGAGGGGGTTCAGGGTGTTTGCTACCGATAGTTAAAGTTTTTGAGGTAGCATCTTTTGAGAGCCAATAAAATCTAACATTATCTTCTTCTGGTTTAACTTTTTTTTTGACTTTTTCATAAAGTTCTCGCATTTCCGCTAAAGATAAAAAGCACTCAAACACAGAAAACTGTACTCTTTTGCCGTATCCTTCCAGAAAGTTAGATAATTTAGTGCGTCTTTTATTGTCAGGAATATCGTAAACAATTAATACTAACATTAGGAGGCTCGAAAGAAAGGTTCATAGGCTATAGATGACAGCAAGCTACGTTTATACAGCCGAATTTGTAATTGAATGGCTTCTCGGTAAGAAATCTGAGATGAAATTTGAGAGTGGGTAACTTTTTCAGTCATTCGCTTCTCAAATTGATTCAGGAATAGTCGTCTCCCCTGTTCAGTTAAATAGATTCCTGGGTTTTCAGTTAGAGATTCAAAATCTTTAGATTTTAGGATAGATTGGTTAAATAAAGTTAACATTAAACTATCAACAATGGGCGACCGAAATTCTTCCATTAAATCGAAAGCTAAATAAGGTTTTTTCTTTTCACCATAATGAAAGTTAACCAAATAAGGAGAAAGACCTTCAGCAATAATTAAACTGAGAACATTGTTAAATAAAAGAGTGTAGCCAAAGCTTAAAAGAGCATTGACTGGATCGGTGGGAGGTTGACGATGACGTTGAGAAAAATTAAAGTCTGGGTTGATTATTAATTGTCCCAAAGCGGAAAAATAGCGAGCAGCACTAATCCCTTCGTAACCTCGTAAACTGTCAATATTATCTACCAACTTTAAAGCTTCAAGATCGGTATTAATCCCTGAAATTGCCTGTTCAATATCTAAAATATTGCGCTGACGATTTAATCTTAGTAATAATTGTTTAGAATTGATTAACTTGCCTCGAACAATAGCTTTGGATGTATTCAATTGAAATTGGTGATCATTCTGTGTTGAAACTGTAGTAATTCCACATTCAAATTAGATGCTTCTTTACTCCAAAGGTGTCCTTTATATCGCCCAGAAAGACTGAGGAACAAGACAGTAATTCGTGATTCTAAACAGGTAGCGATCGCTGGAGTAGATAAATTAATATTGCCAAACAGAAGAATTCTTTCCACATCTCGAATGGGGACTTCTATTTTATCCTTGTCTGGTACATGAATAAGAAACCGAAACTGTTCTTTCAACAAGATTGTTCCCTGTTCTAGTAAATATAATGTAGCCATTGTCTGATTCCAAACATTTTTTTGAGGACGTGGCGCAACTTGTATTTGTTGTTGCTTTGGATTGGAAGTATTAGTGAGGGTTTTAATTTCTACAGAAGACATGATTAATTGCTGAGATATTTCTTCTTTTTCTGGTTGTAACTCTTCTGCGTCTGAACTTTTTTTTTTCCAGTTGATAAATATTCGCCGACTCTCTGTGTTTTCCGATCTCCTTGTTTTTTCTTGGGTTTATCTACAGGAAAGATAGCATTTTCTAAAAAGCCATGACCTAAAAAACAAAACCCGTGTTCAAAGTCAGTAATTTGGGTTTTATCACGATTAATATTGAGCTTAAGAGAATCAAGTAGATCAACAACTTCCGAGTAAGCTTGTCTAATTCTTTCTTGAGTACGAGCTAAAATTAAAAAATCATCTGCATAGCGTACTAATTTAATATCCGAATTAGCAATAGTGTGATCAAATTTATCTAAATAGATATTAGCAAGCAAAGGAGAAATAACCGAGCCTTGAGGTATTCCTTTCTTTGGTAATTTCAATCCTTGCTCGCTTAATATGCCTGAAGAAATCCAAGCTTTGATCAGACATAAAATACCAGGGTGATCGATATATTGACGTAATTGGACAAGCAATATCTGATGATCGATATTATCGAAATACTGAACGATATCTGCATCTAACACCCATCGATATCCGAGATCACGCCAATCAGCGACTTTTTCTACCGCCTGAATATAAGATAGATTAGGACGATAAGCAAAACTACAAGGAGAAAAATGAGGTTCAACCAGAGGAGCAAGCACATTTAAAAGAGCTTGTTGAACAATTCGTTCTCTAACGGTTGGAATTCTTAATTCTCGCCATTTACCTCCTTCTTTAGGAATTTTGACTTGTTTGTAAGGGTGAGGGCAATAAGTGCTATTAGCGACTGCTTCTCTTAATTGAACAAGATTAAAATCTTGATTTTGAGCAAAATCATCAATGGTTTCAGCGTCAACTCCCGCACAACCGTTATTTTCTTTGACTTTCAACCAAGCTTGTTGGAAGTTAGACAAATTGAGAAAGTCGTTAACGATGGTTATCATCAGGCAAATCCCAAGAAAAATAGAATCAAGATGATTCTATAAATCTCTCGGAATGACCTCTTTCCCTAATCAACCCCTTCCTTATTCGGATAGAGACTGGAGTTTAGAATAAAGCCACTCAAGAGTAAGCTAGGTAAGGACTTGAGAAATTGGAGTATCTTCTAGGTTCTGTGTGAAAATGGTATAATGATAATACAGAACAGTAGGTCGGTTATATGGATAAATTTTAATCAACTCCTCAATTTATCAAATGTAACAGGTTCTTCGGTTTGTGTTGTACAATGGACTGGGGTTATAAGAGATGAAACCCTTATAGAGAAAGACGTTTGGCGATTTTTATCAAGTATTTTTGTCTAGAGCGAACTAATCAATTAAATCTTTTGCCAGATAAGGATTTAGCCGATTTCTGCCCCCTGATCGAATCATACCAAGTAACTAAGAACCGTTAAGAAGGCATAATAAAAATAATGAGAAACGAATAATGGATACTAAAACTAATAAGAATATTGCTCCTAAAATTCGCAAATTGGTTGAGACAGCGAGGGAACTATACCAAACCAAATATGCCCTCAATGTCACAAGGCTCACCAGTCTCAAAAGTCTTTGCCAAGAAAAGGAAGCCGCCGCTAATTTTGCGCTGTACCTAGCTAAATTGGTAGTCAAACAGATGGAATCTAATCAAACTACCAGGTCTTTTCTTGGAGAAGAAGCCTGGACAGAACACTGCCAACTAATTAACCATACTGTTGAAAAAATGGAAGATTACCTAGAATATCCAACTCCAGATAAACGGCAGGATTTGCATAAATTGTTAACCCAACTAGAACAAATTCAAGGTTGGGAAAAACACATAAGATTTGGAACACAAATTCGTGTCATCAATAACAAATATGCCTTAATAATTGAAGATGCCCTGCGCTGTATGACAAGTTCAGATTATCCTTATTGGAGTTACCAAATGGCGAGAGATTATGCTGAACGCTATAACTCAAGCTGTGGCAGTGGACTAACTTCTGAATCCGCTCCTTTAGTCGCAGAAATTGCTGAGTTTTGGTGTCAATATTATTTTGGCAAAACTCTCACAGAGAAATTCCCTGATAAGAGTTGACATCAAAATAGAATAAAATTTAATAATTTTTATCTCCATACTGTTCAGGAGGTTGCCCTACTAATTCAGTAGGATAAGCTCTTGATTTTCTTCATTTAGAGGGGCTACATTTTCCCAGACCATCTCAAATTTCCATTCTTCGATTAAATCATAAATAAAAATTAACTGACTTCTCGATGATAAGGATAAATCTCCTAATTTCTAACTATCATTGTAAGGAGGAATTTCGGTGAAAGGATGGAAAATTTATGTCGTGCAACGGGAGTGTCAAATCAACGAGGCACAGAGGTTTTTGGGATAGGTAAGTCATCTGCACTCCCGATGGCAAAGCCCCTCAAAATAACGATTTGTAATTAGTTGAATTATATACCAATTTTCAATCGTCGTGACTAACATCTAAACAGAATATTGACCTTGATTAAAGTTGGCCGTTCTCGATACTTTCTTACGTTTCCGTTAATCTTTCGTCATCGATCGCTGCCTAACGATAAGGTCTTGTCCACTGTCCGAGTGATTCTCCCCTCACTTAACGAACCAAGCTGCCGTATCAACAAAAACCTTCGTCACTTGAAATGCCCATGCTGCTCACAAAATTGGCTAATTGTCAATAGCGTTTTAGGTGCGCTTACCTTTAGGTAGGGATAATTACATGGTTTGAACGGAATAAAATTTTAATTTTTCCTCAATCTTTCTGACAATTCGGAGCGCTGTGACTCCCGAAATCTTCAATTATTCTATTAAGTGCTATAATTCTATTGATGAAACAATTTTTGCTGGTAGCTAGTTAAGCTTAGAAGGAGTTGATATTATGTTAGTTAAAGGAATTAAAAAAGGCAAAACTATTGAGTTATTAGAGGAAGTTGATTTTCCTGATAATGAAGAGTTATTAGTGGAAATTAGAGAGGTTAAGGATTTTGGGTCAGCCTTGCAAGATTTTATACAAAGAGTAGATTTGGCAAGTATTGATGATGATAGTTTTGATAATTTACGCGACAAGTCAACGGGGAGAGATGTTCGTTTATGACTCTCAAATATTTGCTAGACACTAATATTTTGTCAGAGGCTAAACGACCTCAGCCGAATCAGAAGGTCATGACGAAGCTAAGATTATCTAAACGGGAAATAGCCACAGCTACTCTGGTAATCCATGAGCTATTATTTGGTTGTTTTCGACTTCCTCTGTCTAAAAAACGCCAAGACTTAGAGGATTATGTAAATAACGTTATTTTAGCCAATCTACCTTTATTCGATTATGACTTAAAATCAGCCCAATATCACGCACGGGAAAGGTCAAGATTGTCTAAATTCGGTAAGAGTCCTGCTTTTGTCGATGGTCAAATAGCGTCTATTGCTTTTACCAACAATTTGACTTTAGTTACCAATAATGTTGATGATTTTCAAGATTTAGAAGGTTTAGTGATTGAAAATTGGTTTCTCTAATCTGTAATTGTTCCGTGTTAATACTCGATAAATCATTTGCTCCCCCAGAAAGATGATCACTGCGTCATCGATCGCTCTCTAAGGATCGGGTTATGTCCATAGTCGGTTTCAATTCTCCCCTCACTTAACGAATCGTTAAGTGAGCAGCTCAAACTGGGTTAAGGTTCCGTTAGGGTGGGCTGTTCTCGATACTTTCTAACATTCGTTTGATAGCCCCATCGATGGTTGCCGTACCGACGCGATTTCGGTATCCTAGCAGCCGCTCCCAAGTAGCCTGTTCTACCCTGACATACCACTCACAGCCGTTACCCGTCCTGTAATTCAGCCCTTCTTTGACTTGAAATTTAGCGGTTACATCGATGGTTTTTGAGGAAAGGAAGTCCGAACCTAACATTTCTCTGTTGCCATCGTCGAAAAGGATGATGGCCGCGTAGGGATTGGGCAACGCGGTTATTTCCCCCGTCTGTCCTTTTCTGGGATGCTCACCGGTAACGGTGACAGAATTTCCCACGGTCAACCGAGTAGATTTAACTGACCCATCTTCACTTAACGATTTTTCCGTTAGGGTTTGATCCTCACTTAACGATTTTTCCGTTAACGTCCCGTCTTCTTTTTCACTTAACGATTTTCGATGCCGACCGATGTTAGTGGTGTCCATGGTCGAGACGGTTCCGTGTTTAGTCTGATAAATTCTTTGTCTCTCACTTAACGATTCGTTAAGTGAGAGACGCAAACGATTGACCAGATCGGCGGAAACAAAACATAATTTGGCAATACGGTTGTTACTAGGGACTTCC
>NZ_JASJFB010000438.1:0-2478 GCF_030065455.1 Microcystis sp. M53602_WE12
GGTCCGAAACGTTTTAAAAAGTGTTTCATCAGGGTTTGATAATTGCCTTCTTCCAGAATATTTAAAATGAATTGATCCCCCACTTGCATTAAAGACTCGATCGCCCGATCTTTGGCCACAGCAACGGTAAAACCGGGAGGATCAAAACTTGCTTGCGTCACCCAAGAAGCGACCATTGCACCGCTTCTGTCTCCTTTCTTGGTGGTAATAATATATAAACCTCCGCTAATCCGTCCGATGGCTTTATCAAGGTCAGTATCGAGGGATTTTCTTTGTTTAACTTTTACCTCTTGTGTTAATAGTTGTCCCATGTCTGTCCCCGCTTCTTCACAGCGTTGATAGAGACTCTCGTTAGGAGTTTCTGCGCTACGAATGGGATCAAAAGCTTTGGTTAAACCAACTTCACGAAACTTATTAAATAGAGGTAAAATTGATTCATCATCACCCCCTTGAGATTCAAACATTCCGATATATTGTTTGGGGTTAACCGAGGCGAGAATTGTGCCTAGATTCCCCGTAATTTCTTGGGCATGAATACCAGAAACGGGGGGAGTACCGATGACGATTCCCACCGCAGAAGAAGCTAATTCTTTTACCTCTTGGGGATCGGCGGATTTCAGGTCTAAAGTTTCTACAGCCAAACCAGTTTTAGTAATACCTTTGGCAATCGATTGACAGAGGCGATCGCTATAACCATAGTCGGAAATATAGAAGACAGCGACGGTTTTTTCTGCCTTAGTTTGTGCCTGACTCCAATCACGATAACGGGTCAATAATTCAGTAACATTATGTTTTAATAACGGTCCATGACCATTAGCCACGAGATTAATATTACCTAGGGGTTCCATCCGTTTCATCGCCGCTAGTACCGAACGAGCATTAGGAGCCATTAAACATTCATAATAGAAGCGATAATCCGGTTCAATAGCACTTAATTGCTCATCGTAGAGATCATCGGAACAGTAGTGCATTCCGAAGGCATCACAGGTAAATAAAATTCCCGAACCGTGATCGTAGGTAAAAATAGTATCGGGCCAGTGTAAATTAGGAGCGTTAACAAATTCGAGAATGTGACCATTGCCTAGGTCTAACTGATCGCCATTTTTGACCAGTTGACGTTGAAAGGGATGATGAACTAAATTCTCTAAAAACTGAATTGCCACTTTCGACCCAACGACGGTAATATTGGGAGCGAGTTGCAATATATCTCTGACTAACCCACTGTGATCAGGTTCAGTATGACTGATAATTAAATAATCGATTTCTTGGGGGTTAATTAATCCGTTGAGACTATCAAAATATAGTTGACGGAATTTTTCGTGAGAGGTATCCACAAGGGCGATTTTTTCCCCACGAATCAGATAGGAGTTATAAGTCGTACCGTTTTGTAATCCGAATTCAATATCGAAGCGATCGCGATCCCAATCGAGGGAACGAATAGCGGTAGTGTCTGCGGTGAGATCGGCCACCTGCACGGTGAGACGTTTTGTTTTGACTGGTGTAGCAACCATCGAACCCCTCCTTATTGTTAAGTTTTTTATACTTTGTCTCTATTGTGCCACGAGAAAATAGGTATGGGAATTTATTTTCCGATAATTACTGATAAGTAGGGAGGCACAATTATTTGTAGGATGGGTTAGCGGTAGCGCAACATGATCTGGCGTTGGGTTGAAGCATGAAACCCAACCTACGTTCTGATAACAGTTATCTTAATGCTCAGGTGGGAGTCGATCGTCGATAGCGAATTAGCTTATACTTCATCTTTATGAGAAACGCTCTCTAGGGATCTGTGTGGGGAAATGGCTGTTATACACTCGAGTCAAGTTAAATTGGACAACTAGTGATCGCTTTTCGGCGGAAACAGGGAATTAGACAAGAAATGCTAATAAGCTAAGACGCATTTAAACCGCTTATTCTTAGATTAGCAGCCAGATTCAGACAAGAAAGGCTCATGTCCCTTGCCTACACTCTATTACTTGTCTTAGATGTCTGTATAATTTGCTATATTTTTAGATGAGCTTATCATGATTTCCCGATCCAATCCACCCAGTAAAGTTACTTTAGAATTTGGGTTACAAGTTGAGGGTAAAACGGTGATTCCTTTGCTGACAAAAGATTCAGCACAAGCTAATATTAAAGTTGCTATTGAATGGCAATTTAACCAAGATAAGGGAGGTTAGTATGCAAGTTCAAATCGAAAAACGCTATTACACACCTGAAGAATACTGTCAGCTAGAAGAAACAGCAGAATACAAAAATGAATATCTAGATGGAGATATTATTCCTATGACGGGAGCAACAATCAATCATAATCTGATTGCTGGTAATTTTTATAAAAATTTTCCGACTAAGATTAACAATCAAGATTATTGGGCTTTTATGAGTGATGTACGGTTATGGATGCCAAGATATCGCTTTTATACTTATCCTGATGTCATGGTGATTAAAGACAAACCATTATATGAAGGAAAAGGCACA
>NZ_JASJFB010000155.1:0-12022 GCF_030065455.1 Microcystis sp. M53602_WE12
AGGCAAAAGGGTGAATAAATAATCAGTTTTTAATAAGCAGATTTAGTAGTAAGCTAAACGGCGCTTAACCTGCATGATCCAATAGCTATAACCCTTTTGGAGTCTATATCGGTGATCCGAAGTAAAAGCCGTTTAGCTTAGTAGGGTGCGCCATTCGATAGCGTAACGCACCAAATAAATTAATGATAGATAGATAGGTGCGTTACGACGGATTGTTAGATTCAAGTTTAAGCAAAGATTGTCGCCGTCTAACGCACCCTACATTCTACTTTTTTAAAATCAAAAAGTGGCGGCCTTTGGAGGGATCGGGGGGGAGAATTAGGCACTTTTTCCCTGAAACTTAGGTAATTGACCACTTGAAAATGGGTAAAACCCCACACCCCCCTACCCCCACGAAAAACTTTTTGCCGCAAACCCTAAATAGGTTAGGGAAGTGACTTTCAGTTAATGATGCTAAAAATGAACAATAATCTAAAATTAAGCCGACAATGACTAAATGCAACCGACGGAAGCCCAACTTAGACAACTCTATCACCTAATTTCAATAAAGTCCGAAAACTATGCACGGGTAGGTTCTTTATGGGAGGGGAGGTCGGCGATGACCTTCTCGACCCCTAACTATCAGTTAACGATTTTTAAAAGCTTCGATCGCCGCCGGCAAAGTATAGTAAATTCTCTCTTGGCTAATTTTATCTAACAAGCGAGAGCGTTGCAATTCTAAGTACAGATCGTGTTTAACCCTCGCTAGGGCGAAAACTATACCCTGTCTTGATAATTCCCTTGCTAATTCCTCGATAATCTCCACGGCTGTACTATCCAACTCCCCGAGTGCCTCTGTATTCAAGACAAACCATTCTACCGGTTTTGTCTCCCGGGCAATGGCGCTGAGGGCGCGACGTTTAAAGTCGGCCGCATTAGCAAAAAATAAGGGGGCATCGTAACGATAGATAACTAACCCCGGTATTGTTTGCGCTTCTGGCCAATCCTGGAGCGCGTGTAAACCCATCACCCCCGGAACCGTACCCAAGACCGCATCATCGGGCCGGGTAATGCGGGCCAATAAATCGATAACCGAGAGACCGATGGCGATGGCAACCCCGCTTAAAATCCCCGTGGTTAGCACCCCCACCATGGTCAGGACAGCGAGATTAAACTCACTATTGCGAAAGCTTTTTAGTCGTTTAGCGCCGGCAATATCCACCAGTTTACAGGCCGCATAAATCACCAGCGCACCCAAGGCGGCCTTGGGAAAGAGTACCAGTAGCGGACCGAGGAAGAAAATGACCGCCACCACCACCCCTGCCACCACCAGGGAGTAAAGCTGACTTTTACTGCCCACGGAATCGCCCACTGCGGTGCGACTGGCGCTGCTGCTGATGGGAAATCCCTGACAAAAACCCGCCGCCAGATTCCCCAGTCCTAGGGCTAAAAATTCTTGATTGGCATCGATTTCTTGGTTATGGTGTCTGGCGAAGGCTCTGGCGGTCAAGACGTTATCGGAATAGCCGACCAGGGCAATGCCGACGGCCGCGGTTCCTAGGGGTAGTAATTGGGAAAAATCTAGGGTTGGTAAGCCAAAATTAGGCAAAGTATTGCTAATTTTCCCCACTACTGCCACCCCCTCTTGATCGAGATGGAGGGTGGCGACGGCGAGGGTTCCCAGTAAAACCGCCAGCAAGGGTCCCGGTGCTTTGGGAAAATATTTTTGGATGACAAATAGAAATAGTAGCAGCAGTAGAGCGAGGCTAAGGGTTGGCCAGTGCCATTGGTTTATTCCCCAGAAAAAAGCGAAAATTTCTTTAAAAACCGTATTTTCACCGATTGACAAACCACTAATTTTACCCAGTTGTCCCGCAATCATGATCACCGCCACTCCCGCCATATAACCGATTAGGATCGGTTTGGAGAGTAAATTAGCTAAAAATCCTAAGCGGGCGATATAACCAACTAAACAGATTAAACCGACCATTAGGGCTAAAAAAGCCGCTAAACTGCCGTAATTTTCTCCTTGAAGGCTCACCATCGGTGCGATTGCTGCCGCCGTCATCACTGCCGTGGTCGATTCTGGTCCGAGGGATAGTTGCGATGAGGAGCCGAAAAGGGCGTAAACTAGGGCGGCTGGCACGAGAGTCCACAATCCCACCACGGGATCGACCCCGGCCAGGTCGCCGTAAGCCATACACTGGGGAATAGCGTAGGCTGCCACGGTGACACCGGCGAGGATATCTTTGCCCAGCCACTGCCATTGATAGGAGCGCAGGTTTTTTAGCCCGGGTAAATCAGGAAAATCGACTCGTCGGGAGTTTTTACTCATATTTTCTCTGTCAACGGCGACTTAACCTAATTTTAACGGAAGAATTAGCTAGGGTCTGCTGAAAAAGTTTGTTGGTGGGGGCAGGGTGTGGGGTGTGGGGTGTGGGGTGTAGGGTTTTACCGATTTTGAGGTAGTCAGTTACCTAATTTTCGGGGAAAAAGTCCCAGAATTTTACCCCCGATCACTCCAATGGTCAGCACTTTTTGAGGGGAAAAAAGTCTAAAAGCCTTATCCAACAAGGTTTTTAGATTTATTCAGCCAGCCCTGGCTAGGAAAAGCCCTTAGGTTGAGATATTTTCTGTCAGCAGGATATTTATACCATGTTAGCCGCAATTTTAATTAAATTGGCTAAATATACTCGGAAATATCCTCTTGACAATCATCGGCTAAGTATGATAGGGCGCGGAAGCGTAAACCGACTAATTGCTCGTAGAGAGGATTTAACTTGCACAGGGGCGGAATATGGACTAATTTATGACCAAACAGCACGATATCGCGTTCAAAAGGACATTGAGGCGGAACCATTTTGCAGATAAACCGGGCCAAGCGCGGATCGTGCATTTCTACCCCATCTAACCAATCTTTGAGGGGATGAAGCAGATCTGGGTGGGGATGTTCGGCACTGATAAACTCGGATTTATTCGCTTCTGTGGTAATTTCGGGAATTTCACAGATAGTATGTTCTAAAGCTGACAGGGCCTCGATTTCTAACCCGAAAGCATCCCGATAACTACGCAGTAATTGCGCTTCTGCGGGGGAATAAATGCCGTCGGCGATCGCTACCATGACCGCCGTGCGGAGGAAGTTTTCTGATATTTTGGGGTCATGACCGAAACTTGCGGCCAATTCTTCGGGACTAATCGATTGATAGAGAACGTGGTCGTCATCTAATTCTAATTCGTGAGCGAAACGGGCGATCGATTCCTGTTCGCTGGTGCTATAATCCCCATCACACCAAGCAATTGTCAGTAATCCCCGTAACCAGTCCCTAACTTGTTCGTTAGTGTAGCGGTATTGAACAGAGCTAACCATAGGTATTGCTAAAACTGATTTCTAGTTTCTCAATTTAATTCTACCCATCGCCCCCGGATTCTAGTGGCCCCCGTTCACATCATGTAACCATTGCAACTATCCTTATGGTCAGCTAGGAAGTTTTCGTTTTTCATCTGGCATAATCGGGCAATTTTCGCCCCTAGGAGCAGGGGTAAGGGTTGGTGCTTTTTGCTCCTTCCCCACCCGCGTTAGTCCTGCTGAAAAGGCGGATTTCTGGGATTAACGTCCAATCCCGAGGTAACGGAAACCGGCTGCTGTCACCACAGCAGGATCGAGGAAATTGCGACCATCAATCAACACGGGTTCGCGCATGGTTTTAGCCATTTTGCCGTAGTCAAGACGGAGGAATTCTTGCCATTCCGTCACCACCACCAAAGCGTCACAACCATCGGCCAATCTTTCTGGATCCGATTCGATAATCACACCGCTTAAACCGTGACTTAAACCACTTTGGGAAACGATCGGATCATAAGCTTTTACCTTAGCACCTAAACGATTTAACTGTTCGATCATGGTTAAAGCTGGGGCATCGCGCATATCATCGGTATCGGGTTTAAAAGTTAATCCCAACAAACCGACGGTTTTACCCTTGAGGATTTTTAATTCCTGTTGCAGTTTTTCGATCGCAATTGTCCGTTGACGTTTGTTAACATTGATAGCGGCGTTAAGTAATTCCGTTTCGTAACCGTAGTCTTCCGCGGTATGTACCAAAGCCGACACATCTTTGGGGAAACAGGAACCCCCCCAACCGATCCCGGCCGAGAGGAACTTGCTGCCGATACGGGAATCTAAACCGATACCTTTAGCCACTTGGGTGACATCGGCCCCCACGCGATCACAGATATTAGCTACTTCGTTAATAAAGCTAATTTTGGTGGCTAGGAAGGCATTAGCGGCGTATTTAATCATTTCCGCCGAACTGAGATCCGTAACGACTACGGGAACGGGAGGCAAGGAGGTATCCTCAGCGAATTGGCGTTTAACCAAAGGCGCGTACAATTCCTTCATCATTTCGATGGCTTTCGGGTTATTACTGCCTAAAACAATGCGATCGGGGTTAAAAGTATCATAAACCGCTGAACCTTCCCGTAAAAATTCGGGATTACTGACCACATCGAATTCCGCTTCAATGCGTTCTAGTGTACTAATACCGCCACCAGCGGCCACGAGATTTTTTTGTCTCTCGGCCACTCCATCGAGGACGATCATCCGTACCCAATCCCCGGAACCGATGGGAACGGTAGATTTATTGACGATTACTTTATAACCACCGTTGAGATGGGCCCCAATACCCCGGGCCACCGCTTCCACATAACGGGTGTCACTTTCTCCAGTGGGTAGTGCTGGTGTACCAACAGCGATAAAGAGGATTTCACCGTGTTTAACTCCCGCTTCTAGGTCCGTGGAGAATTCCAGATTGCCGGAGGCTGCCGAAGACTGCATTAATTCCGATAACCCCGGTTCATAGATGGGGGATTGTCCCGATTTCATCAATTTGACTTTTTCTTCATTGTTGTCAATACAGATAACATGATGGCCGATATGTGCTAGGCAAACCCCAGTGACTAAACCCACATAACCCGTTCCGATAACACAAACACGCATGATAATCACTCCAGTGACAATTAGGTTAAATTTATTGATTAGGGATTAGCTTAGACGAGAACGGAAATCCTCGATCGTCATTTTTAAACCCTGACTTAGAGGAATAGTTGGACTCCAATCCAGATAAGTTTTAGCACGAGTGATATCCGGTTGTCGTTGCTTGGGATCATCTTCCGGCAGTGGTTGATAGACCAATTCCGCCTCGGGATTAATCATGCCTTGGATCACTTGTGCTAATTCCAGAATTGTGTATTCGTCGGGATTGCCTAAATTAACCGGTCCGATAAAATCCCCATTCATCAAACGCATTAACCCTTCCACCAAGTCAGAAACATAGCAAAAACTGCGGGTTTGGGAACCTTGACCATAAACCGTTAGGGGTTGACCGCGCAAAGCTTGTACGACGAAATTACTCACCACTCGACCATCGTTTTCCAGCATTCGCGGGCCGTAGGTGTTGAAAATCCGGGCCACCCGGATATCGACTTTATGCTCCCGATAATACTCAAAAGCCAGGGTTTCCGCTACCCGTTTACCCTCGTCATAACAGGAACGCGGTCCGATGCAGTTGACATTACCTCGATATTCTTCCGTTTGCGGATGCACATCGGGATCGCCATAGACTTCTGAGGTAGAAGCGAGCAAAAATCGCGCTTTTACCCTTTTAGCTAGGCCTAGCATATACATGGTCCCTAAAACATTGGTTTTAATCGTTTTTACGGGGTTATATTGATAGTGGATTGGGGAAGCAGGACAGGCCAGGTGATAGATCTGATCGACTTCTAAACGGATCGGCTCGGTGATATCGTGACGAATTAGCTCAAAATAAGGATTTCCTAGCCATTTAACGATATTTCTGCGCGTCCCTGTATAGAAGTTATCCAGACAGATCACTTCATGACCCTGTTCCATCAAGCGATCGATTAGATGGGAACCGATAAAACCTGCACCACCCGTAACTAGGATTCTCATGTAATCGCAAAGTAAACATATAAAATTATTCTTAAAATACCCTTACGCTGGTTTTTTGGCAAATATTTTTTTTGACGGGGTGTTGAGTATCAGTGATCAGTGATCAGCGATCGCCGATTCAAGGCTAATGGCTGAATAATGGCTCGGTAATCCTTAAAATGGAAATAACACGCAAATTTGAGGCTAGATTATGAACAGTGGCGAGCAAAATAAGCTATTTATCCTGATTGATGGGCATTCTTTGGCTTTTCGTGCCTATTATGCCTTTGCTAAGTCTCGTTCTGGTCCTCTGCGTACTTCTAGCGGCATTCCCACCAGTGTTTGTTTTGGGTTTTTAAACTCTCTGATGCAGTTACTAGAAACTCAAAAACCCACTTATTTAGCGGTCGCTTTTGATTTAGCCGCTCCTTCTTTTCGCCATGAAGCTGATGTCAATTATAAGGCGAATCGGCAAGAGACTCCCGAAGAATTTCGCCCCGATTTAACTAATCTCCAAAGTCTCTTGGCAGCGATGAATATTCCTATTGTGACTTCTCCGGGTTATGAAGCAGATGATGTTTTAGGAACTTTGGCAAAACAGGCCGGCGATAATGGTTATACAGTCAAGATTTTAACAGGCGATCGAGATTTATTCCAATTGGTAGATGAGGAGAAAAAAACCACGGTTCTCTATCTGGATATTAATGCGGTCAAAAGTACATCGGGACAGGGTTATACAGAATTTAATTCCCAAGCTGTCACGGAAAAGTTAGGGGTGACACCAAAACAGGTAGTAGATTTTAAAGCTCTTTGCGGTGATAAGTCTGATAATATACCCGGGGTGCGCGGAATTGGCGAAAAAACAGCGATAGATTTATTAAAAAAATACGATAACTTAGACGATATATATACCAATCTGGAATCGATTAAGGGAATGGTAAAAACTAAATTATTAGAGGGAAAAACCGCCGCCGAAAGTTCTCGCTATTTAGCCAAAATTGCCCTTGATGCCCCCGTTAGTCTCGAGGAAGAGAAATTTCGTCTCCGAGGTTTTGATCGGCGTTTAGTTAAAGCTTTATTGGCAAGATTGGAGTTAAAGAAAATTCTCCAGAAACTCGATCAAATTCAACAGTATCTAGGTGGCACTCCTACCCTAGAATTAACTAGCGATGCTGATTCTAATCAATTGTCTCTGTTTGATTTACCCCCTATTTCTCCACCGGTTCTAATTGCTCCGGAAATTATTGATACTCTTCCTAAGTTAGATGCTTTACTGGCAAAATTAACAACTTTCACTAATCCACATTTTCCTGTCGCTTGGGATACCGAAACCACGGATTTAAATCCTCGTGTAGCCAAATTGGTCGGGATCGGTTGCTGTTGGGGAAAAGAATTAAATGCTATGGCCTATATTCCTATCGGCCACCAGAGCGGTGATAATTTAAATCTAGAGATAGTCCTCGAAAAATTACGCCCAATTTTAGCGGGTGATAATTATCCGAAAGTCTTCCAGAATGCGAAATTTGATATTGATGTTTTTTATCATCAAGGAATTACCGTTAAAGGTTTAGTTTTTGATACTATGGTGGCTAGTTATGTCCTCCATCCCGAACTAACTCATAATCTCGAAGATTTATGCGATCGCTATTTAGACGGTATCACTTCCCTTAGTTATAAAAGTCTCGGTATTCCTGGGGGAAAAACCATCGCTGATTTAGATATTGCCACCACTGCTAACTACTGTGGATTAGATGCCTATGCTACCTATTTACTTCGAGAAAAATTACAGGCAGAATTAACTAAAATTCCCCCTTTGTATCAATTATTCTCTGAAATAGAATCTCCCCTCGTCATGGTGCTGTGGCAGATGGAAAATTATGGTATAAAAATTAATGTCAATTATCTAAAAAACTTGTCCCAGCAACTAGAAAGAGACTTAGCAGACATAGAAAAAAAAGCCTATGAATCTATCGGAGAAACTTTTAATCTTAGCTCTCCTAAACAGTTAAGTGAAATCCTCTTCGATCGATTGGCACTCAATCGCAAAAAATCCAGAAAAACTAAAACAGGTTACTCTACCGATCAAAGTGTTTTAGAGAAACTACAAGGAGATCATCCCTTAGTTGATTATATCCTTGAACATCGCACCTTATCCAAATTAAAATCCACCTATGTGGATGCTTTACCGAAATTAGCCGAACCAAAAACCGCAAGAGTACATACAGATTTTAATCAAACCATCACCAGCACCGGACGCTTATCATCCTCCAATCCTAACCTGCAAAATATACCCATTCGCAGTGAATTTTCCAGACGAATTCGTCAAGCTTTTATTCCCGAAGATGGTTACTTATTAGTATCAGCGGACTACTCACAAATCGAGTTAAGAATTCTCGCTCATCTCAGCCAAGAACCAGTTTTATTAGAAGCGTATCGTAGTAATCAAGATGTTCATAAAGTCACCGCTCAATTGCTCTTTGATAAAGGGGAAATTACCCCAGAAGAACGCAGTTTAGGAAAAACAATTAACTTCGGGGTTATTTATGGCATGGGAGCGCAAAAATTCGCCCGTGAATCGAAATTAACCGTAGAACAGGGCAGAAAATTTATTGAAAAATATCATCAACGTTATGCCCAAGTATTTGAGTATTTAGAGAATAGCAAAAAACAAGCGATCGCTCAGGGATATGTGGAAACAATTTTGGGCAGAAGACGTTATTTTAACTTCGATAATCCCCTCTTAAAAAGACTGCGGGGACTGTCCTTACACGACATCGATTTAGATAGCCTCAAACTCAACAACGAGGAAGCACAATTATTAAGATCGGCTGCTAATGCCCCCATTCAGGGTTCCAGTGCTGATATTATTAAAGTAGCGATGGTAAAATTGGCTGAGGTACTGCAAAATTATCGAGCGAGATTACTGCTGCAAGTCCATGATGAATTAGTCTTGGAAGTACCGAGGGAAGAATGGCCATCCCTAGAGTCAAAAATCAAGACTACTATGGAAGAAGCTGTCTCCTTGACGATCCCTCTCTTGGTAGAAATTAAAGCTGGTGACAATTGGATGGAAACCAAATAAAACTATGATCGAAAACAGACAATTTTTAACCCCAGAAGAATCCGCAGATGTGGACGCTGCCCTCTTAACTTCTCCCGAAAAATTCCTGACTCGTTTAACGATTTCTTCCCTACGCTTACTAAAAATAATCGCCGAAGATACGGGAGTAACCCTAGAAGAACTAACCCATAAACAGGTCATTCAATGGCTAGAAAAAGATAGTCAACTGCGTCGGGAACAGGGGATCGAAGCGGCAGTGCTGAAATGGTAAATAAACTCTTAAAAAATCAGCTACCCCTGACAATTTATGCTAGTTTTTAGCTATAAAGTTACTGGAGTTACAACAATGACAATTACCCTAAAAGTGCCTAGTATTGCCTGTGAAGGTTGCGCTAATACCATTACTAAAGCGATTAATAATCAGCAACCAGCAGCCCAAATATCGGTGGATGTAGCCAATAAAATCGTCACGGTAGAAACCACCGCATCCCCCACAGAAATTGCCCAATGGATCAGCGAAGTCGGCCATACTGTTGAGTCTAGCAGTGAGGGTTGACATCCTCTCCCGTTAAAAATATACCTCTGGTAAAAATCAAGGGTAGTTCTATTTTTGTGTTCATCAGATTAGTTTTACTCCCAAGCTTTCTAGTTGTTGGTTTATCCAAGCGGTTGCCGTTTCTTCATCGGTTTCTATCGCTTAGGCGTTAAATTTTCCCCCCTTTTTAAGGGGGGATTAAGGGGGGATCGAAAGATTTAGCTGCTCACAAACCGCCTCAAAATTTCTTAATACCTGCGAATTCGTGAATCTAATAACTTTTAATCCATAGCTTTCTAATCGCGCAGTTCTCTCTTTATCATAGGCTTTTCCCTCATCCGTAAAGTGAGTATCTCCATCAATTTCAATCACAAGTTTGAGGCTAGGGCAATAAAAATCAACAATGAAATGATCAATGGGGCGTTGTCTTAGGACTTTGAATTTGAAATTTTTTAGATAGGAATACCACAGCTTTTTCTCTGCTAAGGTCATGTTCTTTCGCAGTTCTTTCGCTCTGGCTACTAGGGCAGTATTATAAGGTAGATGAAAGTCGCTGTTGTTTAGGTTCATTGATCCCCCCTACCCCCCTTAAAAAGGTTCATTGATCCCCCCTACCCCCCTTAAAAAGGGGGGAAATGTCTAAGGATTCTAGTTGTTGGTTTATCCAAGCGGTTGCCGTTTCTTCATCGGTTTCTATCGCTTTTTCTACTCCTATTTTAGCAATTTCTAATAGTTCTTTGGATTTTGCTTTTAAAGCACTCTTAGAGTAAATGTGCGATCGCTTTCAAAAGTTCTGTTAATCTCTTCGGGTCTAATTCCCCGCCGCTCGCGGCGTACAATAGAAAAATGAGTGAATACATCCATAAGAGCCATAATGTAAGTGTTTTGCTATATCATTTAGTGTTCCCAGCCAAATATCGTAAAGCCGTTTTCGACGAACAGGTAGATAGCTTGTTGAAAGAAGTCTGTCTAGAGATGGAAAAACGATACGAGATAAAGTTTGTAGAAATTGGAGTGGATAAAGATCATGTGCATTTTCTGGTGCAATCAGTACCGACCTATAGTGTGACAAGGATAGTGACAATGATTAAAAGTATAACGGCGAGAGAAATTTTCAAAAAGTGTCCTCAAGTGAAAAAGCAGTTGTGGGGAGGAGAGTTTTGGAGTGATGGATATTACGCAAGTACGGTAGGAAAGCATGGGGATGAAGGTATGATAGCGAGATATGTAAAAGAACAAGATAAAGAATACCTGCAGCTACACCAAAATCTACAATTGAGTCTATTTTGATTCTGATACCCCGTCCGCTTGCGGCGGGGTAGTTCATTGATTAATTTTCACCCAGTCATCGTCGATAAATTAGCCTGCCTTAAAAACAGGTAAAGTGACTATCACCATTTTGCCTAATTTTTTCACTCTGGTAATGAACTTTTGATTATGAAATGATCCAAAGACGTTAATTTAAAAGATTGAGTTCAGGGGAGTTTGTTGGGTTGGTCTTGTGTTAAAATTGGGTTAGGGCTAGTCTGAATCATTTATCCTGTATCATTTAACGGCGGAGAAAACTATGGTAAAAACCTTTAAAGCAATTTTGAAAAATAATACCCTTCAATGGCTTGATGAAACCCCTGAAATCAACTCCGAATATCCTGTTAATGTTTATATTACCTTACTAGAAGAAAATATTATTGGTGAAAATCGATCTAACGGTCAAAAAATGGCCAATGCTTTGAAAAAAATTGCTAATAATAATACTTTTACTGATGTTGATACCCAACAGTGGCAACAACAAAATCGGTGCGATCGCTCTCTTCCTGATCGGGATTAAATCATGTTATTAGATAGTAATATTATTATCTATGCCGCTCAATTGGAAAATGAGTTTCTCCGGGAGTTTATTGCAGAAAATTCTCCTTATGTATCTGCTTTATCCTATCTGGAAGTTTTAGGCTACCATCGGTTAACTCATCAGGATAAAGTCTATTTTGAAGAATTTTTTAATGCTTCTCAAATTTTACCCATCTCTCAACCTGTAATTAACCAAGCAGTAACTTTAAAACAAATCAGAAAGATGTCCTTATGAGATGCCATTATTGCGGGAACAGCTTTCGTTTATAATTTAACAATTGTAACTCGCAATATTGATGATTTTAATTGGCTTAGTAAATTAAATCTAATTAGGGTTTGCTGAATAAGTACGGGCGAAGCATTCGGATAGAAAATCTACCTTTTCACCGATAGGTTATTGTCCGAATGCTTCGCCCCTACAGGACGCTGGCCGATGAAGACGCAAGGTTTTGAACGAAGATTCTCTCAAAATCTTGCACCTGATTGACCAATTGTCAATAGCTTTTGAGATACTCCAGCAATTCCAAATTCAGAATGTAGCAAGGAATACAGAATACAAAACGCTTTTGCCCTGTAGCTCCCCATCCAAAATCAAGAAGAATTAACGCGAGTAACAGGGATGGCCTCATCGAGCATAAAGTCTAAAAGGTGGTGC
>NZ_JASJFB010000487.1:0-13177 GCF_030065455.1 Microcystis sp. M53602_WE12
TAACCCTTATATAGAAAGGCATTTAGCGATTTTTGTCGATTGTTTTTGATCTAGAGCGAACTAATCAATTAAGTCTCTTACCAGATAAGGATTTAGTCGATTTATGACCCCCTATCGAACCATACCAAGTAACGAAGAACCGGATTTACTATGGCTGCAACCCATGACTACTTAGCCTGGAACCGAACTCGGTGGCAAGCCTTAAATGATTTGATGGAACAGGGAGTTACTCCTGAATATATCGATGGGGGATACGAATTTAATGGCTGGTATTTAAACGATATAAAATATGAGCCGCAGCGGGGTAAAAGTTACTGGTGGGTAAATCGTGATGACTACATGATTTCCTCTGGATTGCTCAAAGGTTATCAAGAAGTCAAACGCTATCCTTTTACAAGATGGCTGCTTTTAAAGCAAGATAATGTTTTTGTTCTCCATAGGATTGCTGAAGATAAAACTAATGGGACTTAAACGCTCAAACGATCAAATCGAGTACAATCGTTATAGAGTCAATACTTAACGTTGAGAGAGCGGCTATGAAATAGACAACCCCAGCCGCGATACCTCTCTGGCTTTGACCAATGGTGTGGGCGTTTTGACAATTGAGAAGAAAATCATCTCCATTCCTGTCCATTTTGGTCAAAATAATCAATGATCCTGAATCTTGGTGATTAAAAAAGCGTTAATTGCTTTTTTATCACTGTTCTCTGCTTGAGAGAGAAAAAAACCTTAACCGAGTAGTATTGACTCCCCCCTCATCACCCCAGCAATTTGTCGGTCTAACTGTTCTAAATTTTCCGCTGGTTCAAGGCAGCATAACCCTTGACAAATTAACCCAAATGTGCTAGAGGGCAAACTGGCATCGACTCGATAGACCGCAGTGGGCAAATAGCGACTTAACAGCGACTCGATCGAGCTTTCCGGGGCGCGCAGACAGAAACCGTGACGATAGTGATCGAGGGCAACAAATAAACTGGGGCAAGCGGTGGGGGACTCTTCTAGGATGGTACTAAAAGATTGCAAGGCCTTTTCGGCCCGATCGAGATATTCTAGATTTTCCGTCAATCGCGACAGACGCAATAAATTAGCGATCGCAATTCCGTTGGCCGAAGGGGTGGCATTATCCGTATAACCCCGTTCTCGCACGATCAGATCGAGACTATGATCAGAAGCAGTATTAAAATATCCCCCCTCATCCTCGGCCCAAAACCAGCGATCAAATTCCCCCTGTAAATCGATAGCCGCCTCTAACCAGCCAGTTTCTTGGGGATTAGCGGTTTGCAAGTCCAGCAAAGCCTTAATAAAATAGGCAAAATCCTCCGATTGGGCCAAAACCGAGGCCTGACCCTGATAATTCAAGCGCTGAAAACGTCCATCTAACCACTGATGCTTGAGAATAAACTCGGCCGCTTGAGTAGCCATTTGCCAGTACAAAGGTTCGCTAAAGACGGCAAAGGCCCGGGCTAAACCAGAAATCATCAAACTATTCCAAGCGACAATCATTTTCGTATCCGTTACCGCCGGAATGCGTCCCGGCCAAGAGACAGTTTTCGCCTCCTGATTGTCTCTGGCCGGGGGAAAAAGAGCTAATTGGGCTTGAGAACTGCCATAACGCCGAATAAATAACTTATCGAGCATATTTTCTATCTCCTCCCCTAATTCTCCCCCTTGCCGACGTTGCAGGACATTACGACCCTCAAAATTCCCCTCGGCAGTGACGGTAAAATTAGCCTGCAGCAGCCCCAATTCCTCGGTCGAGAGATAATCCCTTAACGACCGATCCGACCAGACATAAAAGGCCCCTTCCTCCGGCTCCCCATCCGTGGCCTTCTCAAAACTATCGGCATCTTGGGCCGCATAAAAATAACCTTCTGGGGCGGTCATTTCCCGTTTTAGCCAGTTAACCGTGCCTTTAATCCCTCTCTCAAAGGCCGCCTCTCGATCACCCGCACTCCACAAATTGGCTAAATATTCGACAATTTGCCCGTTATCGTAGAGCATTTTTTCAAAATGGGGAACTGTCCACGTCGAATCCACCGTATAACGATGGAATCCTCCCCCCACATGGTCATAGATTCCCCCCAGGGCCAGATCTTCCCCCCGTTGATAGGCCGCTTGCCGGAGGGAATCGTCAAAATCGTCACCAAAGCGACTACCCTGCAAAGCCAGATGAGAATATGGAATCATCGGAAAACTGGGCCGACCGTAATTATTGGGATTAACCCGAATCACCGCCGTATTTGTCTCGATTCCTGTGGCTAAAAGGTAAGGAGCGGCTAAATTGGTCTCTGCTCGGGGTAAAATAGCTGATTGACGCAGTGCGCCCAGCATTTCGGCCGTAAATTTGCTTAATTTCTCCTTTTCCTCGTCATAATAACGACGTACCGATTGCAACACTTGCAGAAAACCGGGCCGGTTAAAGCGCGGTTGCACGGGAAAATAGGTGCCACCATAGAAGGGAATTAAACTATCCGGTGTTAGGAAGACATTCAGAGGCCAACCCCCTTGACCGACCATCATCTGCAATGCTTGCATATAGATACTATCGATGTCCGGTCTTTCCTCGCGATCAACTTTGATCGGTAAAAAATAGTGATTGAGATAATCGGCAATGGCCCGATCGGAAAAAGCTTCTCCTTCCATAACCGTACACCAATGACAGCTAGAATAACCGATCGAGAGAAAGATCGGTTTATCTTCCCTCCTGGCAATTTCTAGGGCGCTGTCACACCAATACCACCAATCGATCGGGTTTTCGGCGTGTTTTCGCAGGTAAAGACTTTCGGATGCAGCCAGATGATTAGTCATGGGAAAAGGGGATTTTTTGCTCTTGCTGCTTATTAGTTTAAGCTAATTAGAGACTAACCGGAATCAAGCCTCTGCTTATGCTGAAAACTTCGATCGCCCTAGGATTTTTTCTCACTCAATCTTTGCCCCTTAATCCGCAAGTGCAGGGGGTGGCTAATCATTTAATTGGGGTTATGGATACGACGCAACAAGCGCACACTAACCCCCGCGTTGCTAAGGTGCAAATGATTACCTGTGCCGTGGATTTTTCCCCCAAACAGGATAGTATTTATCTTTATCAGGAACAGGCAATTATCGATCGCTTAAATCAACCCTATCGTCAAAGAATTTTAGTCATTCAACCTAGCCCCGATAATTCCACTGTGGAATCAAAAGCTTATAAGTTAAATAATGCCCCTAACTTTATTAATTTTTGTAACAAAGACTTGACAGAAAGAAAATTAAATGTATCAGATTTGGCCGAGTCGGTGTGTACTGTGTTTTTAAAACCGATAGCGGGGGGTTATCGGGGAGAAACTCCCCCCCAGGGTTGTCCCACTAATGCCAGAGGTGCGGTGAAAATAACTAATACAATTATTCTACATTCCCAGGGCATGGATACCAGCGATCGAGGTTATGATAGCCTTGGGCAGCAGGTATGGGGAGCGCAGGATAATTTCTATCAATTTCGCTGGCAAAAACCCTAAAATCGGCTTTCTTGTTTCATTAATGCCACATCGGCAGCAAAATAGGTCAAAATCAAATCGGCCCCCGCTCGTTTCATACTGATTAAAGTTTCCAAAATCAGGCTTTTTTCGTCAATCCAGCCCTGTTTTGCCGCCGCTTTAATCATTGCGTATTCACCACTGACGTTGTAAGCGGCGACGGGAAGATGGCTACTATCGCGCAGACGACGGATAATATCGAGGTAGGCCAGAGCAGGCTTAACCATAATAATATCTGCCCCTTCTATTATGTCTAAACTGGCTTCCCGTAAGGCTTCCCGACTATTAGCCCCATCCATTTGATAGGTTTTCTTATCACCAAATTTTGGTGCTGATTCTAAGGCATCTCGGAAGGGACCATAATAAGCAGAGGCATATTTAGCCGTATAAGCGAGAATTCCCACATCCAAATAGCCAGCCGCATCTAAAGCTCGACGGATCGCCCCAATCCTACCATCCATCATATCGGAAGGAGCGACGAAATTAGCCCCGGCTGCCGCTTGCGAGAGCGACATTTTCACTAAAACTTCTAGGGTTTCATCATTGAGAATTTTACCGTCCTCCACAATACCATCATGACCATAAATCGAAAAAGGATCGAGGGCAACATCGGTAATAATAATTATTTCAGGGACTTCTTTTTTAATCGCTTTCACCGCCCTTGGCACTAAACCATCGGGATTATAACTTTCTCTACCGAAATTATCTTTTTTATCTTCGGCAATCAGGGGGAAAAGAGCGATGGCATTAATGCCTAAGTTATAGGCATTAACCACTTCTTTGAGCAATAAATCGAGGGAATAACGATAACAATCGGGCATAGAAGGAATAGCAACCCTTTGATTTTCTCCCTCCATGATAAAGAGGGGATAAATCAAGTCATTAACGGTTAATTCAGTTTCACGAACAAGACGGCGAATCGCTGGAGTATAACGAAGACGACGGGGACGAATCAGCATGATAACAGCGCGTCAAAAATAAAAAGTAAACAGTAAATAGCTGGTTTTGCTCTGGTTTTTTACCTAGGCAAAAACCGGGGATAGGACGATCAAATAATCCTGATCCCCCTGACTAATTAGTGAAAATCGGGACTATGACGAATCAAACTCATAAACTCTTGACGAGTCTTAGCAGAATCGGCAAAAATACCGCGCACGGCACTCGTAGAAGTCCAAGAACCGGGTTTTTCAACCCCGCGCATTACCATACACATATGAGTCGCTTCAATCACCACAGCTACCCCTTGAGGTTGTAGTAATCCTTGCAAAGCATCGGCAATTTGTGCGGTTAAACGTTCCTGTACTTGCAGTCGTCTGGCGTACATTTCACAGATGCGGGCAATTTTCGATAAACCGATCACTTTCCCGTTAGGAATATAGGCAACATGAGCGCGTCCGATTATCGGTAAAATATGGTGTTCACAGGAGCTAAACATATCGATGTCTCGGATTAAAACCATCTCGTTAGCATTCTCGTGAAAAACTGCCCCATTCAGCAATTCATCCAGGGATTGCTGATAACCAGAAGTGAGAAATTTTAGGGCTTTTACTACTCGTTTAGGAGTGTCTCGTAAACCTTCGCGATCGGGATCTTCTCCTGATCCTAACAGCAGTGTTCTTACCGCTTGCATCATCTCGGCTTCCGATACCGGCGATTTAGGTTCGGTAATCACTTCGGGAAAGTGATTGTAGTCATCATTGTCGAAAATTGCTTTGGACTTAGCTAAGGTCATAGATATTTTTACAGACTCCAATAGTTAATTGATCGGCAAAGTTTTCTGATTTTACCAATTGTCAATAAATACCCTTTGCTAGAGTATTTATTTTTCTGGGCATCTAGACGATAACTAATGAAAGCTATCGGTTTATTTCCTCGTCTTTGGGGTTATCTCCGTGGGGAAACCTGGAAAAATTGATTTTCCTAGTCACCGAAAAAGTCTTGAGTATCTCCCTAGTTAATTGAGGGCAGAGTTCTACTGCATAATTAATTTATTTTGTCAAGTAGTTCATTTGTTTGTTAGGGCAGGTTTCCTAGAATGATAATCGTTATCATTTTAACAAAAAATTTAGATTTACCAACAAAAATTTTGTCGCCAGATAAAGATAGTCCCGTTAAGCTATTTAACTTATTTTGAAGATGTAGAGAGATTTTGCGATTTTATCGCTTATATTCAGCAATATTACTGATTTTTTGGTATTCTTCCTCCGAGTATAAATCCGCCAGAGAAGCAAGGCGATCAAGAAAGAGGATTCCTTCCAGATGATCGTATTCGTGTTGAAAGATGCGCGCGACAAAATCCCTGAAAACTTGACGGATTTCGCCACCATTGCGATCGCAATAGGCTACCTCGATCCACTGATGACGGGGGACAAAACCGCGTAAATTGGGGACACTGAGGCAACCTTCCCAACCCTTGACCATTTCCTCGCTGACCCGCAAAATGCGAGGATTAATCACGGCAGTGGGTGGCATCATCGGAGCGTCGGGATAACGAGGATTGGGGTGAGAAGCAACGATAAACAGACGCAGAGACCGAGCAACTTGGGGCGCGGCGATTCCCACCCCGTGGGCAGCTTGCACGGTGCTAATCAGGGAATCGATCAAATTTTGACAGTCAGCATCGAGAAGATTATCGATCGCTGCTGCTTTTTGCTGTAGAATTGGATTTCCTAATTGGGTGATTGTTAAAACTTGCGTCATCTGTCTAAAGATTAATTGTTTCGCTCTGAAAATCATTTTATCTTGAGGGGAAAAATCTCGCTAAACTGATAAGGTTTCCCCGCAGCAGCACTAGAGCAACTTTGTTAATCAAAATTAACCGTGGATAGGCGTTGGGTTTCATGCTTCAACCCAACCTACGTTCATCTTATATTTAATTACACCCACCCACTTAATCAAAATTAACCGTGGACAGCAGCGCCCAACAACTTTGGCATAATCTCCTAGAGCGTCTAAAATTACTATTAACCCGTCCCGCTTTTGAGACTTGGTTTCAAACGGCGACGGTTAAAGAATGGCAAAACGATCGCTTAGTAATTCAGGCTGCCAATCCTTTTATTCTTAACCATCTTCAGAAAAATTATCTGTCAACAATTGCTGAAGTAGTGCAGGATCTCGTCGGTTATCCCGTCGAGATTCAACTCACGGCACAACAGGGCGATTTGATCGCTATTTTCCAGCCTCACACTAGCTTAGAATCAGAATTATCCCCCAGTAATCAACTTAACCCTAAATATAATTTTTCCCGTTTTGTTGTCGGGCCAACTAATCGCATGGCCCACGCAGCTGCTTTAGCGGTGGCGGAATTACCCGGAAGGGAATTTAACCCGCTTTTTCTCTGTGGTGGGGTGGGATTAGGTAAAACCCATTTAATGCAGGCGATCGGTCATTATCGTCTAGAATTATATCCCCAATCCAGGGTTTTTTATGTATCGACGGAACAATTTACGAATGATTTAATCACCGCTATCCGTCAAGATAGTATGGAAAGTTTTCGTAATCATTATCGCCATGCGGACATATTATTAGTGGATGATCTGCAATTTATTGAAGGAAAAGAATACACTCAAGAAGAATTTTTTCATACCTTTAATACCCTGCACGAAGCGGGAAAACAGGTAGTTTTAGCCTCCGATCGCCTCCCCAAACAGATTCCCAGTTTACAGGATCGTTTAATTTCTCGATTTTCTATGGGATTAGTCGCCGATATCCAAGCACCGGATATCGAAACTCGCATGGCAATTTTACAAAAAAAGGCCGAGTACGAAAATCTGCGTCTCCCAAGAGAAGTTATCGAATATATTGCCGTTAATTATACTTCTAATATTCGCGAATTAGAGGGGGCATTAATCCGGGCTACCACTTATATTTCTATCTCTGGATTGCCGATGACGGTAGAAAATATCGCGCCGGTTTTAAATCCACCAATGGCCAAAATTGCCACTTCTCCTGAGATTATTATGGCGGTAGTAGCGGAAAAGTTTCAACTCTCGATCGCCGATCTAAAAGGAAATTCCCGCCGACGAGAAATTAGTTTTGCCCGACAGATTGGGATGTATTTGATGCGTCAACACACGGATTTAAGCTTACCGCGCATTGGCGAAGAATTTGGCGGCAAAGATCACACCACCGTTATTTATAGCTGTGATAAAATCAACCTTTCCCAACATCAAGACCGACAATTACAAGAAATCTTAGCCCAACTAATCGAGCGAATTAACTCCCTCAGTCGCAATCAGTAGTCGGGGGTAATTATGAATGATGAATTATCAATTATGAATTGGGGAGATGGGGAGACCACTTCGTGCGCGTTGCGGGGGGAGATGGGAAAGTGGGAAGTATTTTCAGTGAACTGAAAACTCGCATCTGATCACTGATAACTGATAACTGATAACTGAGATTAACTACAGGAGAATAAACTGGCAATTGTAGCGATGAGACGAGAGGTCATGGGTAAACTATCGATCACCATAGCTGTACATAATAACATCATGTAAAGAATGGAATATTTAAACAGCGATCGAGCGATATCCCGATCAAAAGGATTCTGTTTTAATCGCCAAGCTTTTTTCAGGAAAACAAACCCTAAAATTAAAGCCGCTACACCATAGACCACACCACAGGCAGCCAAGGGATAAATCAGGAGGAAAGTGAAAGGAACAACGATTAAAGTATAGAGCCAAATCTGCTCGCTAGTGGCTTCTTCCCCTTTAACTACGGGCATCATCGGTATATCTACTTCTGCATAATCATCCTTGATCATTAAAGCCAAAGCCCAAAAATGGGGAGGAGTCCAAAGGAAAATAATGGCGAATAAAATCCAAGGAATCCAACCGAGATCGCCCGTTACTGCCGCCCAACCGACGAGGGGAGGAATCGAGCCAGCTGCGCCACCGATAACAATATTTTGGATACTATGACGCTTGAGCAGATGGGTATAAATCAGCATATAAAATGCGATACCGGTCATTGCTAAAAATCCGCTCAAAGTATTGACAAAAAAGACAAAAAGTGCTAGGGAAAGGGAGGCTAAAACGAGGGCAAAAATGAGGGCGTGGAGGGGTTGCACGCGACCGGAGGGGATCGGACGGGCGCGGGTGCGAAGCATGGTGTGATCGATGTCGCGATCATAGATGCAGTTTAAGGTTTGAGCGGCGGCGGCGGCGAGAGTGCCACCGAGGAGAGTAAGAAAGAGTAATAGGGGGGAAACCTGACCTTTAGAGGCGATTTCCATAGAAGCGGCTGTAGTAATCAGCAGTAGAGGAATAATTCGCGGTTTGGTGAGTTGATAATAACTTTTAGCGACTTGTAAAAAATTATCGTGGTGGCGAAGGGCTTGAGTTCCAGTCATCGTGATTAAATCCTTAGAGATGGCTTATAGGCGCGAAAGAACGATCGCGAAGGGCAAAAGTGGTAAAAGCGACGAGGGTTGCCAGCAATAGCGCACCGATGCTGTGGTGGGTAATGGTTAAGGGTTCCACTTGGAGATGTAGTTTCAGGGTGGCAACGCCTAAAAACACCTGTAGGGCGACTAATCCCCCGGCGCTAAAAGCTAGTTTTTTGAGGAGAGGATGGATAGCGGCAGCTCGCCAAGCGAAGAAAACTAGGGTTAACACCGAGATAGTGGCGGGAAAAACCCCGATAATGTGGCTATTCATCACGGTGCAGAGTTGGGAAACCGTTAAACACTGATGGGCCGCCCAACGGGAACCGACGAGACCGCCGAGGAGACATTGCAGATAAACTAGACCGGTGGCGACCATTCCCATCCCGGTTAGTTTCCCGACTGTACCTGTGCCACGGTAGGGAGTCAGACCGATAGCAATGACGATTAGGGTGGCAAAAAAGAGCAAAGCTGTGGCTAAATGGGCCGTTACGATGTCAAATCGCAGTAATTGGGTCACGGTTAATCCTCCCAGGACTCCTTGCAGGAGAATTAAAGCCAAAGCAGCGATCGCAGAGGGGAACAGCCAAGGGGGAAGATGGCGACGGTACCACCAAGACAGACCGACGAGAGCGAGCGTACTAAACCCGATCAAAGAGGCATCGAGACGATGAAACCACTCCAGAAATACCTGTAGATTCATCTGCTGACTGGGAATCCATTGACCGTAACACAGCGGCCAATCGGGACAAGCTAAACCGGCGTTCATAACTCTGGTGGCAGCACCCACCACCATTAGGGCGAAAGTAGCGATCGCAATTTTCCAGACTAAGCGGCGCATCCACACCTGAATATGGCCGGTTTCTCTTCGGGGTGTCGGGTTAAAAACAGATTCGGTCATCGGTTTGCCTGTTCTCAAGGAGTCTGTCATCAAAGATCATGGCTTTGTTTGCCAGTTAGTTATCACTGTGAATGAGTTTTTTTACGACAGGTAAAAGCTTTTAGATATTCTTTAGATTTCTGGCCATTTCCGTTACATTTGTTTACATAAACTCAGAATAAGATATAAAAATTAGTTATTTAAAATACTTTCCCTGAAAACGATCCCAAAGAAAAGATAAAATTCTCAGAAGATGCTGGTTAAATTTCCCATCTATAGGGGAATCATGTTTTAGCCTTGAATAAGTAGCCACTATTGAAAATATTGAAAAGACCGTGAAAATTCCCAGCAGTATCCTGACGCTCGTACTCGGGATCGCCTTGACCTTAATTAGTCTCTGGTATGGCCAAAATCATGGCTTAATGCCTGTGGCCGCTTCCGAAGATGCTCAGGAGATAGATAATATCTTTAATCTGATGATGACCATCGCCACGGGACTATTTTTAATAGTTGAAGGCGTGATCATTTATATAGTGATTCGCTTTCGCCGTAAACCGGGGGATCAAACCGACGGGCCGGCAGTGGAGGGCAATGTACCCCTAGAAATCTTCTGGACAGCCATCCCGACGGTAATCGTTTTTATCCTTGCCGTCTATAGCTTCGAGATTTATAACAATATCGGCGGTCTCGATCCCTTGATTTCCAAGGGTGGCAAAGGAGAAATCGCCCACCACGGTCATCACCACGGCACGATGATGGCCCTGGGCGGCGATCGCAGAGTAGCCCTAGGTATCGGCAATTCCTACGATGGTGAAGGAGTTCCCCCCCTAGTGGTCAATGTTAAAGGCATTCAATACGCTTGGATCTTCACCTATCCCGAAACTGGCATTGTTTCCGGGGAACTGCACGCTCCCGTCAATCGCCCCGTGCAACTGAATATGGAAGCGGGAGATGTGATCCATGCTTTCTGGGTTCCCCAATTGCGTCTAAAACAGGACGTTATCCCCGGACAGGAAACGGTTTTATCGTTCACATCCAACCAAATTGGTCAATATCCGATCATTTGTGCGGAACTTTGCGGGGCCTATCACGGCGGCATGAAATCTAGCTTTGTAGTTCACTCCCAAGCCGATTACGACCAATGGGTGCAGGATAATACGATCGCCGAAGTTGACAGCGATCGAACTGTAGCCATGACCACTAAAGATCGCTCTGATAGTCAATATTTGACCCCCTACACCGAAGAAATGGGCATCGACGCTGAAATCCTCGCCCAAGTTGCCCATCAGCAGCAAATGTAATTTTTCTTGTCATCTAAAATCTTGGCATTATGACAGCATCAACGGAAATAACCACCCCAGCAACCGTTCCCGAGGTGATCCATCACCGCAAGTGGACAGATTACTTTACTTTCTGCACCGATCATAAAGTCATCGGTATTCAATATCTGGTGACTGCCTTTCTTTTCTTCTTTATTGGCGGTGCTTTCGCGGAAGTGCTGCGGACAGAATTAGCCACTCCCGACCCCGATTTCGTCTCCCCAGAACTATATAACCAATTCATGACCATGCACGGAACGATCATGATCTTTCTTTGGATCGTTCCGGTTGGGGCGGGTTTTGCCAATTATCTCATTCCCCTGATGATTGGGGCGGAAGATATGGCTTTTCCTCGTCTTAACGCTGTGGCTTTCTGGCTTAATCCCCCCGGCGGGCTGCTATTATTATCCAGTTTCTTTGTCGGCGCACCCCAGTCCGGTTGGACTTCCTACCCACCTTTAAGCTTAATTAGCGGCAAATGGGGCGAAGAATTGTGGATTTTGAGCCTTTTATTGATCGGGACTTCCTCGATTTTAGGCTCGATTAATTTCATCACCACGATCCTGAAAATGCGGATTCCTGAGATGGATTTGTACAGTATGCCGCTATTTTGTTGGGCAATGCTGGCCACCTCGACTCTGGTACTGCTTTCCACCCCCGTTCTCGCTTCTGCTCTCGTTCTCTTGTCCTTTGATTTAATCGCCGGCACGAGCTTTTTTAACCCTGCCGGCGGCGGCGATCCGGTGGTTTATCAGCATATGTTCTGGTTTTACTCCCATCCTGCCGTTTATATCATGATCTTGCCCTTTTTCGGGACGATATCGGAGATATTACCAGTTCACGCCCGCAAACCGATTTTTGGTTATCGAGCGATCGCCTATTCCAGTCTCACCATCTGTTTCTTGGGTTTAATCGTTTGGGCCCACCATATGTTCACCAGCGGCACCCCCGGCTGGTTACGGATGTTTTTCATGGCGGCAACTATGTTAATCGCCGTTCCCACGGGCATTAAAATCTTTAGTTGGTGTGCCACTCTTTGGGGGGGTAAACTTAGTCTCAATACGTCTTTATTATTTGGGATCGGTTTCCTGTCTTCCTTCCTCATCGGTGGTTTGACCGGGATTATGTTGGCTTCTGTTCCCTTCGATATCCACGTCCACGATACCTATTTTGTCGTCGGTCACTTCCATTATGTACTATTTGGTGGTACGGCAATGGCCCTGTTTGCTGCCGTTTACCATTGGTTCCCGAAAATGACCGGACGGATGTATAACGAGACTCTCGGTCGTATCCACTTTGTTCTCAGTTTTATCGGTTTGAATTTAACTTTCATGCCGATGCACGAATTGGGATTATTGGGTATGAACCGTCGTATTGCCCTGTATGATGTGCAGTTTCAGGATTTAAATGTTCTTAGTACCGCAGGGGCTTATATTCTCGGTATATCGAGTATTCCCTTTGCTATTAATATGGTCTGGAGTGCCTTTAAAGGTCAACCCGCCGGTCGTAATCCTTGGCGCGCTTTAACCCTAGAATGGCAAACCTCCTCTCCCCCAATTATCGAGAATTTCGAGGAAATGCCGATTCTTTGGTCCGGCCCCTACGATTACGGTATTGATCTGGAGGAATCAGAAGCAGCGGAATCAGTACAAGATCTCCTCGCCGAAGTGGGCGCCGAATCCCAATAATCAGTTATCAGTTATCAGTTATCAGTTATCAGATGTGAGTTTTCAGTTCACTAATTAGGGGTTGCTGAATAAATCTAAAAACCTTGTTGGATAATATCTTTAGGCTTTTTTGAAATCAAAAAGTGCCCGCCATGGGAGTGGTCGGGGGGAAAATTCAGGTACTTTTTCCCCGAAAATTAGGTAATTGACCCTCTGAAAACGGGTAAAACCCTACACCCTACACCCCACACCCCACACCCTACCCCCACGAAAAACTTTTTGCCGCAAACCCTAATTACTGTTTACTGTTTACTGATCACTGAGAAAAAGCTCCCCGTCTCCCGTGTAAACTAAGGACATTCAATCATGCAAGGTTCAACGCTCGAAGATTCTCAACTCTCTGTCAATTATCATCA
>NZ_JASJFB010000036.1:0-3921 GCF_030065455.1 Microcystis sp. M53602_WE12
ACCCAATTTACCCGCTACATCCGAGTTAACGCGGTCTCTTAAGCGACAGACCTTGACTTTTTGCCCGATTTCCATTACTTCCACAGTTTTAATAAGACGATAATTCAATAAACCAATCCTAAGTTTAATATAAATTCGTGTCAGATAAACCCCCCAATGATCTTCGGTCATTGGTCTTTCTAAGATCATCTGCACTCAGCGATCATATATACTAAGACATTGAACAAAATCAACTTCTTGCTTAGGATAGGCAAAAGACAAAAGGCAAAAGGCAATAGGCAAGAGGTAAGAGGTAGTTAGATAAGTAGCTGGTTATAATTGAATTAAAAATGGATTTTAGGTTCGATCCCCCCTGCCCCCCTTGATAAGGGTGGTGCCGATAGGCGGGGGGATCTACCCTTAATAAGGGGGGCATCTGAAAGTTTTCAATACCTACCTATGTGCGATTAATTGTGTCTAACTACTCAAAAAAGGAGTTTTATTTGGTTTCTGGGGCAGGATTTTGCAGATTTTCCAGTTGTTCTCTTTGCTTGCGTTTAAACTCCTCAGCCGCTTCGTTGATATTATTGAGGGTATCTTCCTGAAATTCCGATCCGTCCCGGCTACGGCGAAAATTACTATTATGAATCAAGTCTAAAGGATTAAAACCACCGAGATCATCCCTGCCATCGGAACTACGTTCATTTTTTTGATAGTCCGGTTGACTGGGGTTCAAGCTTTGAGCTAACACTTGCGGACTAAAATCAGCGCCGACTAATAAAATAGTAGCTAGGAATAAAGACGATTTGATTAACATTTTTTGAGTATTCATAATCTGACTAACTCCTCAGAAAATTAAGTGGGTAGGTGTTAAAAGTTGTCAGCCCCCCCCTTATCAAGGGGGGCGGGGGGGATCAGAGGCAAAATCTATCTTCAATTTAATTATAACTACTTACTTGTCTAGTTTTTGGTTGTGAGAAAGTTGCAGGCTTTTCAGTGAAAGTAAACTGATAACTGATAACTGATAACTGATAACTGATTTAAGCAAAACGACGACGAAGTAAGGGCTGAATTGCCAAAAGGATTAGCAGATCAAAAGCTAAGAGCAGGCCTAAAACTGTCAAGAAATTGAGGTCAAGCCAAGGGGTTTGTAAGACTATGCTATCAAAAGACCAGTGCTGATTGAAATAAATATAACGGATCGGTTCGATCGCATAGGTAAGAGGGTTGAGACTAGCGATTACTTGTAACCAATCTGCCATAAAGTTTAAGGGTGCGAGGGCGGTACTGGCAAATAAAAGCGGTAAATTGGTGACGAAAATGACGGCGATTAATTCGATATGTCCGGGGAGAGCAAAGGTTAAACTGAGACTTAAGGCAGTCATCCCCAAAACGATTAGGAACACAATCAAAGCGATCGCACCTAATCCGGCTAAACTAGGCCACCCGGCCCCTAAAAAGGCACTAGCGGCCACGATCGAGGCGGTTTGGATGAAACTGAGGGCGATAATATAGATGGTAGAAGCGGCCACGATCGAGTAACGAGTGGTTAAAGGTGCCACCAAGAGACGGTTAAGGAAGCCAAATTCTCGATCGAACATTACCGGTAAACCGGCATTTAAGGCCCCAGAAAAAGCGGTAAAGACAATCACCCCGGGGGCGAGAAATTTAGCATAACTGAGATCGTTGCCGAATAGACCCTGGGGGGCATTATAAAACAATGCCCCGAATAAAATCAGCCACATAAATGGCTGAATTACCCCCGCGATTAGGGTTGAAGGACGACGTTGTAATTGGATGAACAGACGTTTAGTCATGGCCAGAGTTTCTTGCAGAAATTCCCCTAGTACATTTCCCCCATCGTCCACCGTTGCTGCTCTAGTGGGATTGGGGGCTAAACTAGCTTTTAAGGAAGAAGGTGTGATGGTTTGGCTCATGAAATATTTACCTCAAAAGGGAAGGGTTTAGGTAGAGATTTTGGGATTGTCACTCTCAATCCCCAGCAAGCTAACAGTTTTATTTTAAAGTGAACAGAAGGATATAGCAGTTATCTTTATTTTGAGGCGATAAGTCTCTGGTTTTAGGGAAAACCAGAACTCATGTATCAGTTAAGCGTACTTGCATTAGGGAACGCACCCGACAAAATTGCGATCACAATACCAGCTAATGATGCATCCCACCCATTGGATTGCGATCACCAAACCAAGCCATTAACCAAGTTTGCATCTGCCGAATTTCCCGGTGCTGGCTAGTGGCAATGTTCTCAGCAAAGGGCTGGACAGCCTGATGCTTCACCAGATTATGATTCAGGAGCATTTGCGACATCATCACGGCTCCCATATGATGTTTAATCATATCTTGTAAAAAAGTTTGCTCTAGGGCATCGCCCTGAAGTTGACTCAGATCGCGCATCATGGGAACGTAGGAGACGCTAATATTCCTTCCGGGATACCACTCATTGAGCCAGTTTTTCATCTGAGCAATTTCAGCAGTTTGCACTTGAATGATATTTTCAGCAAACTGCCTCATCTCAGGACGACTAGTGCGTTCCAGAATAACCTGGGCGGTATCGATTGCCTCCTGATGGTGGGGAATCATTTGGGCAAGATAGTTAAACTCGCTACTGACCTGCATATGATGCATCCCACCCATGCCGTTGGGAGAAAATTGAGCAGAGGCGGAATCTGGAGAATTTCCAGATGGACGTGTCAGAAGTAAAGTTGAGGTTGCAGCCAACCCAAGAGCGGCAACCGCCCCCAGCACAATAATGGCTTTATTTTTCATGGGAGAAACCATTTACAAACCTCACTATACTATAGCACCTGCCCAAAAGTAACCGGAACTATCTTGACCAAGAAATTGGCAGTCTAACGGCTGAACTCACCCGCCGTCGTTAACTTCCGATAAGGCTCAGACGGTAACTGATGAGCCTTTCTTTGTCAACTCTTGAGGTTGATGCGTTTCATTTTTGAATTGGCGTATTGTTCTTCAGGTAGAATCTGAAAATAGCGTTCCCAGGTTCTACCTGGGAACGAGGTAGGAGGCGCGGGTTTCCTCTCTCTTTTTTTGGGGGGTTTTGATAGTTAACGTCAGTTCGGGATAAGGGTGGAAAGAAAAGGCGGGGGCTAGTAAGCTGAAAAATATATAAACTCAGCACCCCCAACCCATCTATGTCTAGTCTAGAAGCTCTTTTCTGTCATGTCGACGACGGATGCCGTGTATTTGAACCTAAATTAGAACAGACAAGGCTTTGGTCCGATAATAAAGCTCGTAAACGTGGCAAAATCTTGACTTTAAGCGAAATTATGACCATCCTGATCGCTTTCCATCAAAACCACTACCGTAATTTTAAACATTTCTACCTCGATCATGTTTGTGTCTACTGGCGACAAGAGTTCCCTCAACTGCCTAGCTATCAACGTTTTATCGAATGGATACCCTCGACTCTCATCCCCTTATGCGTTTACTTGAAGCATTGTTTTGGTCGTTGCACGGGGATTAGCTTTGTCGATGCCACCAAAATTCAGGTCTGCCATAATCGCCGCATCAGTAGTCATCGGGTGTTTGACAATTTAGCCGCACGGGGAAAAACCTCTGTGGACTGGTTTTTTGGCTTTAAACTGCATTTACTGGTGAACGAGGAAGGAGAATTGCTCAATAGAATTCTCTCCATTTGCTAAAATGATAGCCATGTATATAGAAAAAGTTCCTAACCGTAATTCCCCCCCCGCTGTTCTTCGACCAGAGTCCTACCGAGAAGGAGATCAAGTCAAAAAAAGAACCCTTGCCAATCTCTCAAAATTACCCGATGATATTATCGACAATCTGAAACTGGCTCTTAAAGGAGCAACACTGTCAATGACTGAAGGCATTCCCAATCATTTTGAAGTGATTAGAAGTCTTCCTCATGGTCATGTGATGGCTATTTTAGAGACGATTAAA
>NZ_JASJFB010000311.1:0-7630 GCF_030065455.1 Microcystis sp. M53602_WE12
AGCAGGGTGTAGGGTGTAGGGTGTGGGGTGTGGGGTTTTACCGATTTTGAGGGGGTCAATTACCTAATTTTCAGGGAAAAAGTACCTGAATTTCCCCCTGATCACTCCCATGCCAGGCACTTTTGGATTTCAAAAAGGTCTCAAAGTCTTATCCAACAAGGTTTTTAGATTTATTCAGCAAACCCTATGTATTGCTTAACTTATGCTTGGTTGTGGAGATAAGATAAAATTGTCGCCTAAACTTGTTCTCAACTCAGGGAAGGATAAATCTTAGGGATTTCTTCGGGAGTACCAGCGCAATAAATCTATTGATAAAGAATAGTTTCAATGCCAATCCGCAGACCTTTGAGCCGAAGGAAATGTTGGGATTAACCAGGATTTGTTATAATTAATCTTAATAGACAGTCGATCGAGAGCAACAATATGTTAAATGCAGTGGAATTTAAAGCCAAAATCAAACAAGGTATTATCGAAATTCCCGAAGAATACCAACAGGACTTGAAGGAAGACAGCGAAGTTCAAGTTATTGTGATCAAACAAAATAAAAAAATATCAACCACTGGAATCATTGCCCAATTAACTCAAAACCCCGTTGCTGTTAAAGGTATTCGTCAATTAAATCGGGAAGAAATTCATCAGCTATAATTATGACCAATTCTCTTTATTTTTTTGATTCTAATATCTGGCTATACCGTCTTTTAATAGACCCAGAGTGTAACGATGCTGCAGAAAGGCGAAAACGCAATCTAGCGACCGCTTTAACTAGCAGGGAAAATATCTTAATCAGTACGCAAATTATTAATGAAGTTTGCTCTGTTTTATCCAAAAAAGCTAAAATAAGTGAAATTCAAATTAGAGAAATTATCCAAGAATTTTACGATGGATGTGTTGTTATTCAACTTGATCGCAATATTATTTTAAGAGCCTCTGAACTCCGCACTCAATACAGTTTTTCTTTTTGGGATAGTTTAATTGTAGCTAGTGCCTTAGCATCCGATGCTAGTATTCTTTACTCTGAAGATATGCAGGATGGGTTAATAATATCCAATCAACTAACTTTAATTAATCCTTTTCGATCGAGTTGATTATCAGTATGATATTATTGAATTACTCATTTAATCAATAGTGATGAATAGGCAACAAAAGCGAGTTTTATCTCTATTTTCTGGCTGCGGGGGAATGGACTTAGGATTAGAGGGAGGTTTTTGGGTACACCAAGACTGTGTTAATGAAAATATTCATCAAGATTGGATAGTAGAAAGACGGGAACCATGGCTAAAACTACCGCGCACTACTTTTGAAACTGTCTTTGCTAATGATATAACTAAAGCTGCCCATAATGCTTGGATTCCCTACTTTGAAAAAAGGGGTAAAAAGAATGTATTTCACTTGGGGAGTATTGTAGATTTAGTCAAACAAGCAGAAAAAGGAGAGTTTCAGTTTCCCAGTAATATTGATGTAGTAACGGGAGGTTTTCCCTGTCAAGATTTTAGTGTTTCAGGAAAAAGAAAGGGGTTTAATTCTCACAAAAGTCACACAGGTAAACTACTAGACGAGAGTGAAGATAGTTTTCAGGACAATCGCGGGAAACTCTATTATTGGATGAAAAGAGTTATTGAATTAACCTTACCTAAAGTTTTTATTGCTGAAAATGTTAAAGGTTTAATCTCCTTGGCTAATGTTAAAGATATAATTGAAGATGATTTTAGTGCCATTGGTAAAGATGGATATATAGTTATCCCTAAACTTCTCTTTGCTCCCGATTATGGAATTCCCCAAACCAGGGAAAGAATTATCTTTATCGGTTTAAATAAAACCTATTTAAAAGCGACAGCGATAGGACATCTAGAAAATAATGATATTTTTCCGCATCCAACCCATAAAGTTATTAAGCATCAATTAAATCTGTTTGAGTCAATATATCCTCTTAAAACTTACAGTACAGTGGGTCAGATATTATCAGGTTTAGAAGAACCAGAAGATGAGTTATTTGACCTCTCACAAAAAAGCTATTCAAAAGCTAAACATTATGGTAAAACTCAGGGACAAATCGAGGTTAATTTACAGGGTTTAAGTCCGACTATTCGCTCGGAACATCACGGTAATATTGAATTTAGGAGATTATCTTTAGAATTAGGGGGAAAGATAGTTAATGAGTTAGAAGCAGGGTTAAAAATGAGACGTTTAACTGTGCGGGAATGTGCGAGAATACAGACTTTTCCCGATGATTTTCAATTTGTGCGTCCACAAAATAAGGGAGATGAAAAATATTCACTTTCGGCTACGGATGGTTACAAACTAATTGGTAATGCTGTGCCACCTTTGCTTGCTTACCATATCGCTAGACACCTAGAACATCAATGGGATTATTTGTTTGAAGATATTTATTCAGTCAGCAAAAATTTATGTGTAGCATTGCCTTAATAATTGGGTGCATCTCATTTTTATAAATCTACTAAGTTGGGGTTTTTAAAGGGAACCTCTCTTTGAAAATTGGGCGTTACTTTCGATTTTATGACTCAATCCAAGCTTTTGGGGGGTTCTACCCCCCAAACCCCGGAGCGCATTTGCTTTTCGGTGAGATGCTTACACGCAGTTGTTAATATACTTGTACCAATTTAAGATTCACCAATAATTGCCGATTGTCGCTATTTCTGCAAATGTGAGATGCAGCCTTAATAATTTCTGCTAATAATGTTTCTATACTTGCCATGGTTTACTAATCCTAAATTGAGAAAACAAATTATAATCTTTTTAGATGAACGTAGGTTGGGTTGAAGTATGAAACCCAACGCCCGCTCATGTTACGCTACCGCTAACCCATCCTACAAATAATTGTGCCTCCCTACTTAATTGGGCATCAACTCCTCAAAATCACAACTTTACACCTCACTCTTAAGATAACTGGTTCATCTGAGTTCGGAATCAGGGAAAACGGCAAAATTTCCCTAATCCGAACTCACCTTGATTACAAAACCTTATGGGTGTGAGAATGTTGTTTGACGTTATCCTCCGTCCGCACCACATGAACAGCATTCAAGATGCGTTTTTTCTCTAGGGAAAAGTTTAAATCGTCTTTTTGGCTGCCCAAGGGGATTAACCCTTGCAGGTGGGGTTGATTTTTATAGGTGCGAGTGGCCGCAATCGCCCTTTCGACAAAATTCTCGCATAATTGGGCATTATCGGGGAAATTACTGGGTATTTGAGGATTATCGTCCTGAAATACCTCTCCTAAACTCATGGCGCGGGCAAATTCGTAGGAAGTGGGAATTCCTTTGACAATTGCCTCTAGGGCCGCCGAGGGAATCGGTTCTAACACCGCCACTTTTTCTAATTCTCCCTCCTGTTTGAGAAAACAAATCGCTAAACCGAATACACAATAATCATCTTTTGTCAAGTCAGAAATGTTTAAGAATTGTGTCGCTGTGGCCATTATTTTGATCCTGAGTCGCTCTTTATTTAATCTTGGGGGCGATGAGCGCTCGAATCAAGGTTTTTATTAAGAGATATGAAGGAGAAAAATTTAGCAGGGTTGGGCGGCGCTAACGCATCCCCAGACGGAAAAAACTGAGAACTGTTAGACTAGAAACCAGCAGATTAACTGATAAACGAGCTTTATGTCACCCACTCTACTCATCTCCAAAGAACTCCCCACCCTGAAATATAATCCTAGTCTGGAGCGCTTTGATAGCTCTTGGGCGGCTCCTTTGTCCACTCTTCTGGGACTGGGACGGGCTGCCGGGGCAACTTTTATCGAATTTTTCCTCGAAAGAGTCAACTATATCAGTTGTTTAGCCGAAGATGACACCATCACCAGTCTCTCACCGAAACTATCTACAGGGGCAGGAATCCGCCTTTTTCGCGGTAAAGCTGATTGTTATGTCAGTACCAACGATTTAAGCTTCCAAGGCTTAAAAAATGCCCTAGAAAAAGGTTTATCGATTCTCGGTTTAAACCTACCCAGTCCTAACGCGTATATTCCCGAAATCAATCTGGAAATGTTCCGGGATTATGCCACGGTCAAAAATAAAGATATTTGGCTGAATAATTGCAGTTCTTTGCGAGAAATGGGTGATATTCTCCTAACTGCTAACGTTCACCTCAATCAGAAAGCCTCTCACGTCCAATCTCGTCGCGCCGCTTATTTTCGCGATTGGCAAGAAATTTTAGTTGCCGCTAGTGACGGCACTTTTGCCCGGGATATTCGCCTCACCCAATCCGTGGGCTATAATCTCCTCTGTGCCGATGGAACTAATCGTTCTAGCATTGGTAAACGGGTGGGTAATACCAGTAATCCCGATTTTCTGCGGACGTGGAATGCTGAGGAATCGGCGGCAGAAGTGGCCGAATCGGCGGGTAAAATGCTTTACGCTGACTATGTAGAATCTGGCAGTTATCCCATCGTCATGGCCAATGAATTTGGCGGCGTTATCTTCCACGAAGCCTGCGGCCATTTGCTAGAAACTACGCAAATCGAACAAAAAACCACGCCCTTTCTCGATAAAAAGGGCGAAAAAATCGCCCACGAAAATCTGACGGCTTGGGACGAAGGATTATCCGATAAAGCTTTCGGTACTATCGATATGGACGATGAGGGAATGCCGGCCCAGCGTACTCTCCTAATTGAAAATGGTATCCTAAAAAACTTCATTGCCGATCGCACTGGTTCAATTAAAACCGGTCATCCGCGCACAGGTAGCGGTCGCCGTCAAAACTACACCTATGCCGCCGCTAGTCGGATGCGGAATACCTACATCGCACCTGGGGAATATACCCTCGATAATCTCTTTAATTCCATCGATAAAGGCATTTATTGCAAAAAAATGGGCGGTGGTAGTGTGGGGGCGACCGGGGAATTTAATTTCGCCGTCGAGGAGGCCTATCTTATCGAAAACGGCAACCTGACTAAACCCCTAAAAGGCGCGACTTTAATCGGTTCAGCCAAGGAGATTATGAATAAAATCTCTATGTGTTCCCAAGATTTAGGACTAGCGGCGGGTTTTTGCGGTTCCGTCAGTGGTAGCGTTTATGTCACCGTTGGTCAACCCCATTTAAAAGTCGATTCTATTACCGTTGGCGGTCGTTAATCATGACTTTAGTAATTCTCTATTATTTCCTCATTGCCATCATGATAGTGGGGATAATTGGCGAACTGCTGCCCGCTGTCCCCGGCATGAGTTTGATTTTAATCGCCATGCTGGTGTGGGGTTTTGTCACCAAATTCGCGGGGATGGGGGTCGCTTTAACCGTGGCCTTTGTTGTCCTTCTCCTCAGTCTGGGGGTGGAATTCCTCGCTAGTTATCTCGGCGCCCAAAAAGTTGGGGCGAGCAATTGGAGTCAAATCGGGCTAGTAGTGGGTTTATTAGCGGGAATATTCGGGCTTTTACCGGCTTTACCCATTGGCGGCCCAATTATCGGCTTATTTGTCGGTCCTGTGGTCGGGGCTTTTGTCGGAGAATACGCCTATCGTCGCGATTTGGAATTAACCCCCCGTTTGCAACAATCCCTAAAAGTCTGTGTCGGTATCGTCGTCGGTACGGTTATCGGTCACGTTGCTAAAGCTATGCTGGCCACGGCCGCCGTTATCGTCTTTATTGTCACCACTTGGCCCAATCTCTCTTCAGTTATCAGTTATCAGTTATCAGTTATCAGTTATCAGATTTGAGTTTTCAGAACGTAGGTTGGGTTGAAGCATGAAACCCAACGCCCGCTCATGTTACGCTACCGCTAACCCATCCTACAAATAATTGTGCCTCCCTACTTATCTAGCTTACGGCTGACCGCTATCAGTTATCAGTTATCAGATTTGAGTTTTCAGTGGACACTGTTAAGTGGCAAGTTCTGAGCTTTCTTTTCACTGATTACTGATTACTGTTTACTGATAACTGAAAAATCCTCCAACACCAAAAAAAATCTATGCCAAAAGTTGAAGATATCGCCCAAATCGCTAATTCTAGCGCCCAAGCTTTAGGAATTGCTAAATACGACATCTATGGTTCTTCTGTCGATGAAACCGATGTGGATGTGTTTCAAGGGGAACCCAAACAGGTACAAGCGTCCAATCGTTCCAGCGTTATCGTTCGCGTCTGGAATCGGGATAATCAAGTCGGTGTCACCTCTACCACCGATGTGGACCCGGTGGGACTGCAATTAGCCCTGAAAACCGCCCAAGAAGCCAGCTTTTTTGGCGTTAAGGAAAATGTCCCCGATTTTAGTCCCGCTGCCACCGCACCTACCACAGAAGTGGCCAGCGAAATGTCTAATCAAGCAGCTGTATCCACTCTCATCGATAAGTTATTAGCCGCCGAAAAATCCTTACTAGCAGCCCATCCAGCTATTGCCAGTGTTCCCTATAACGGTTTGGGACAACAGCAGGTCAGACGTTTTTATCTCAATAGCGACGGGGCAATGCGTCAGGAAGCGCGTAGTTATGCCAGCGTGTATTTATACACCAAAACCGAACAGGAAGGCAAAAAACCCCGCAGCGCTGGTGCTTTTCGGGTTAGTCCGGGGCTGGAAAAATTAGATATCGATGGTTGCATCGAGGAAGCGATTACCAAAACTGTTAGCCATCTGGACTATCAACCGATTACCACGGGTAAATATTTGGTGGTTTTTGCCCCCCGCGCCTTTTTGAGTCTCATAGGGGCATTTTCTAATCTGTTTAATGCCCAAAATGTCCTTGATAAACAGAGTCTTTCTACTCCTGAATCCCTAGGAACACAAATCGCCGCTACTGCCTTAAATTTGTGTGATGATGCCCTCCATCCAGCTAATGTTTCCGCAGAAACTTTTGATAGTGAAGGCACTCCCACCCGTCGTGTGGAATTAATTAAAGAGGGGATTTTGAGTAATTTTCTCCATAGCACGATTACCGCTAAACGGATGAATACGGAACCGACTGGCAACGGTAACATTGGCGCAAAAGTAACAGTTAGTCCCCATTTTTATCACGTTTTTGCTAGTGTTAATCAACCCAAAAGCTATTCTTTGGAAACAGCAGAAAATGTGGTTTTAATTGATAGTTTACAGGCACTTCATGCGGGAGTTAATTCTCTACAAGGTTCCTTCTCTTTGCCGTTTGATGGTTGGTTAGTTAACAAAAATGAGCGCATTAGCATCGATTCCGCTACCGTAGCTGGAGATATTTTAACACTGCTGAAATCGATTGTTTATCTGGAACCGGAAGCGGTTATTACTCCCAGTGGTGTTTGTCCCTACGTTTGGGTAGAGGGTTTATCAATCACAGGAGAAGCTTAACACTATACCAGACCAAAATAGGGGGTATTAACCAGGGTAATACCCCCGCAAGATGGATGCTAATTTTATAGTCGTGGGTAAGGAGTGGCAAGTGCCGGGGTTCCAGAGAGGAAGTTTGAACATTATTAAGTAGTCGTGTAAAATTAATTTCCTAGTCGAGACTCCGAGACAGGAGACGGGAGACGGGATACAGCTATTAGGGATCGGATTTGAGTTTTCAGTTCACTGTTTCCTCACACCAGAAGTCTGACGGAGTAGTGGCTTAGATGTGTAATTAGGGTTTGCTGAATAAGTACGGGCGAAGCATTCGGATAGAAAATCTACCTTTTCACCGATAGGTTATTGTCCGAATGCTTCGCCCCTACAGGAC
>NZ_JASJFB010000652.1:0-2653 GCF_030065455.1 Microcystis sp. M53602_WE12
ACAATTATTGTGTGTTGGGTTTCGTTCCTCAACCCAACCTACTACTACTACAGGCTAATGGCGATAATTCCGCTAGAAAGTATGAGAATGTGTCTGACATTCCTGAGAGGGGGTGAGTATTGGTATCATGAGTAAAAGTAAGGATATAGATAGGGTTTGCTGCAAAAAGTAAGGGCGAAGCATTCGGATAGAAAATCTACGGTTTCACCGATAGGTTATTGCCCGAATGCTTCGCCCCTACTTTTTCAGCCGACCCTAAATAGAGCATTTAATTGATTAATGCTCATTCTTAATTCTCCTGACGACCGACTCCTGAATACTGACTCCTGAATACTGAATACTGACTCCTAACCCCACCAACAAACTTATTCAGCAAACCCTAGCTTAACACCATAGTTCGGAAACCCGTACCGATCGAGCAGTTGTCAGGGGGCCTTGTATTTCGGTAAATTAGCACTCGGAAGGTAAGAGTGCTAATCTGGAAAAGACACTTACCCAAATACAAGAGAAACGGAGGATATTCCATGGCTGCAGTCAGCATCAACGTAACTACTGTTAAACCCCTAGGCGATCGAGTTTTCGTTAAAGTTAGCCCCAGCGAAGAAAAAACCGCCGGTGGCATTTTCCTTCCCGACGCCGCGCAAGAAAAACCCCAAATCGGGGAAGTCGTGACCGTCGGCACTGGCAAACGCAACGATGACGGCAGCCGTACCCCTGTGGAAGTGGGTGTGGGTGACAAAGTTCTCTACTCCAAATATGCCGGAACCGATATCAAACTTGGTGGCGAAGAATACGTTCTCCTCTCCGAAAAAGACATTCTCGCCGTCGTTTCCTAATCATCTACCCTTGAAAACCCCTATTTTGCACGAATAACGATACATTATGGCTAAATCTATTATCTACAACGAAGATGCCCGTCGCGCCTTAGAAAAAGGCATGGATCTTCTGGCCGAAGCGGTAGCTGTCACCCTTGGACCCAAAGGTCGTAACGTCGTCCTCGAAAAGAAATTTGGCGCACCCCAAATCGTCAATGATGGCATCACCATCGCTAAAGAAATCGAACTGGAAGACCATATCGAGAACACTGGTGTGGCTTTAATTCGCCAAGCCGCCTCAAAAACCAACGATGTAGCGGGTGATGGTACTACTACCGCCACCGTTCTCGCTCACGCTATCGTTAAAGAAGGTTTACGCAACGTCGCCGCCGGTGCTAACCCGATTTCTCTGAAAAAAGGGATCGATAAAGCTGCCGATTTCCTCGTCAGTCAAATCGCCAAACACGCGAAACCCGTAGAAGATTCCAAAGCGATCGCACAAGTGGGCGCTATCTCTGCCGGTAACGATGATGAAGTCGGTCAAATGATCGCCTCGGCCATGGATAAAGTCGGCAAAGAAGGCGTAATTTCCCTAGAAGAAGGGAAATCGATGACCACCGAACTAGAAATCACCGAAGGGATGCGTTTTGACAAAGGTTATATCTCTCCCTACTTTGTCACCGACACCGAACGCATGGAATGCGTTTTTGAGGATCCCGCTATTCTGATTACCGACAAAAAAATCGGTTTAGTGCAGGATTTGGTTCCCATTCTCGAACAAGTAGCCCGTCAAGGTAAACCCCTAGTAATTATCGCCGAAGACATCGAAAAAGAAGCTTTGGCAACCCTAGTGGTTAACCGTCTGCGCGGTGTTCTTAACGTCACTGCGGTGAAAGCTCCCGGATTTGGCGATCGCAGAAAAGCGATGTTAGAAGATATCGCCGTCTTAACCGGTGGTCAAGTAATCAGCGAAGATGCGGGTTTAAAACTGGAAACCACCAAAATTGATAGCTTAGGTACGGCCCGTCGTATCACCATGAACAAAGATACTACCACCATCGTCGCCGAAGGCAACGACGTGGCAGTGAAAACCCGTTGTGAGCAAATTCGCCGTCAAATCGAGGAAACCGATTCTTCCTACGATAAAGAAAAACTGCAAGAACGTCTGGCTAAATTAGCCGGGGGTGTGGCAGTGATTAAAGTCGGCGCCGCTACGGAAACGGAAATGAAAGACCGCAAATTGCGCCTAGAAGACGCGATTAACGCCACTAAAGCAGCCGTAGAAGAAGGTATCGTCCCCGGGGGTGGTACTACTTTAGCTCACCTGGCTCCCCAATTGGAAACCTGGGCCAAAGAAACCCTACACCATGAAGAATTAACCGGCGCTTTAATCGTTTCTCGCGCCATTGCTGCCCCCTTAAAACGGATCGCTGAAAATGCCGGCCAAAACGGTGCAGTTATTGCCGAACGGGTGAAAGAAAAGCCCTTTAATGTCGGTTATAATGCCGCTACCGGTGAGTTCTCCGATATGTTTGAGGCGGGTATCGTTGACCCCGCTAAAGTGACTCGTTCTGCCCTACAAAATGCCGCTTCTATCGCCGGTATGGTTTTAACTACCGAGTGTATTGTGGTGGATAAACCGGAAAAAGAAAAATCCGCTCCTCCCGCCGGCGGTGGTGACTTCGACTATTAATAATTAGGGTTTGCTGAAAAAGTACGGGCGAAGCATTCGGGCAATAACCTATCGGTGAAACCGTAGATTTTTTATCCGAATGCTTCGCCCCTACAGGACGCGGGCCGATGAAGACGCAAGGTTTTGAAGCACGATTCTCTCAAAA
>NZ_JASJFB010000305.1:0-4180 GCF_030065455.1 Microcystis sp. M53602_WE12
TGTATTTTACCCCCGATCCCTCCAATGGTCGGCACTTTTTGAGGGAAAAAAGTCTAAAAGCCTTATCCAACAAGGTTTTTAGATTTATTCAGCAAGCCCTAAGTACCTAAGCAAAATTAATTACACATCTAAGCCACTACTCCGTCAGACTTCTGGTGTGAGCAAACAGTGAACTGAAAACTCAAATCCGATCCCTAATAGCTGTCTCCCGTCTCCCGTCTCCCGTCTCCCGTCTCCCGTCTCCTGTCTCCTGTCTCCTGTCTCGACTAGGAAATTAATTTTGCACGACTACTTAAGGCAGCCGCGAAACCGGGTAAGGGACCCCAAACAGAAACCCAAATCGTCAGGTTTGGAAATCACCGTCCGGCCCCGGCGGTGAGGATGTCAACTTTTTGGTGCCAGGGTCAAGACTTGTTAAGATTGATCAAGCCGTTCGCTCAAATTTACCACTTCTGTGGCTCTCATTTATGGTCATCGACTTTCTGCCCTTCACTATCAATATTTCCCCGGCCTTTATTGCCGGTAGCTGTCTCTGGTCTTTAGCATTGTATCTGGGGTTAGCTGGGGTGCGAAATTGGTTTATAGAAATTTTCTATCGCTGGTTTAATTTTGCCGAGCGTTTCCTCTATACTTCCCTAGAGGAGTTTGAAAAAACTCGCATCGCCAGAGAATCACAAAATGCTTTTTATGCCTCTATCTTTAGTATTATTCCCTTTCTCATTCTCGGCGGTTTCTCCGATTGGTTAATCGAGATTAGTTTAGGAAAAAGTTGGCCGATTAGTGTCGGTATTCTCGCCTGTGTTGCCTCTGGTGTCTATGAATTAGGACGGCAGGACGGCAGCGGTAATCAGTAAACAACGGTCAATTAAGCTGTTAACTATCTCAATTACTTCTTGGCACTGCACGGGAGTGGCAAGTTAGTCGATTTTAACCCTTGACTAGAGCTTAATCTTTTCCTTCCAGACGATTTTTATGTTTATTAAGAGTCTTTTGTAGTAAATTCAAAACCTCATTAGCAATCTCAATAACTTCATGGGTTCCAAAACCGGCCTGAGTTAATTCTTTAAAAAAAGCCTTAGCGACAATTTTGGCTAATTTCGGGGGATAAGGGTGAACAGCGATCGAATGTTCGGACTGAATTTCTGCTATTTCTCTAGTCACTGCCATAGCCACAAAACGAGATTTTAACATCCCTTGCAAATGAAAAATTTGCAGGGATTGGGCAGCCTGTTGAGCGAATAACTGCAAGATTTCTAAATCTAATGGTTCAAAATGTTTTTTGTCTAGGGGAAAACTGAGATTAATTACTCCGATTACCTGCTGATTGAGGATAATCGGTACGGAGATAAAACTATTATTATTTGATCTTTTGGGATCACGGGCTGCACTGGCAAATGGCGATCGAGTGATATCCTTAATTAGTAAAGGTTTTCCTGTGGCCGCTACACTGTCGGCAATAACTTGATCGAGTTTAATTATTTCTTGATCAGCCAAAGGTGATAGATCATCATAATGGGCAAAAACTTCTAGATAATCGGTAATTTCCCCTTTTAATTCCTGTGGAGAGCTTAACATAATTGAACAGTGCCGCGCTCGCAATTGATGAGCGCTCATACTAGCTATTTTCCCAAAAATATCTTCGAGATTTTCCTCAACATTCAAGACAAGAGCCAGAGTAGCTATTTTGGGGTTAAAATTATCCATGTATTCAATCACTTATTCAGTCCGAGTTTAGGCTTTCAGGGTGAGGATGACATTCCTCATCTCTGTGTTTGTCTGAGTCTATAGCTTGCCATAGCATCTGATCGAGGGGCTTTTTTACTCGCTAACTGATCTATTGTAGATGTAGCCAAAACTTCTGTGTCTCTTGTTTTTTGTCTTCCCTCTAGATGAACGTAGGTTGGGTTGAAGCATGAAACCCAACGCCCGCTCATGTTACGCTACCGCTAACCCATCCTACAAATAATTGTGCCTCCCTACTTAGCATCTGATCGAGGGGCTTTTTTACTCGCTAACTTATCTATTGTAGATGTGCTGAAAAACTTCTGTGTCTCTCTTGTGTTTTGTCTTCCCTCTAGCTACTCTGATCTAGTAGGTCAGAGGAGTTTAACCTGACTGGAGTGAAAGATGGTGCGTTTTCTCTGGGCAATTTTGGCCGGTGTGGGGATGGGGTTAACAGTGGCGCCAGTTTCTTGGTGGTTACTCGCTTGGATTTCTCTCGTCCCCCTGTGGATTATTGTGAGATTAGCGGAAAAATCCCTAAAAAAACAGCTTTTATACGGTTTTGGCTGGGGTTTTGCCTACCATGGTCTGGCTTTATTCTGGATCACGGGAATTCACCCGATGACGTGGATGGGTGTCCCCTGGTTAGCGAGTTTGTTAATTGCCCTGTTTTGTTGGTTGTTTATTACTTTTTGGGGAACGGCGATCGTGCTAACTTGGACGTTAGTCATGTTTTATGTCAACAAAAGTGTTAATCAGTCATCTTTTCGGGATGCCCTCCTACGGGTTTTCATCGGTACTGCCCTCTGGTGTGGGTTAGAATCTCTCTGGAGTCAATCCCCTCTCTGGTGGACTACCCTTGCTTATAGTCAAAGTCCCCATAATTTATTGATTCTGCAATTGGGCAAATTATCGGGTTTTACGACGGTAACGGCGGCAATTGTGGCAGTTAACGGTTTAATCGCCGAAAGCTTTCTCCTAATCCGTCAGTCGCGGCAAAATCTCGCTTTTCTCTCTTTACCCCTCCTCATTTGTTTGAGCCTGCATCTCTGGGGATGGAATGTTTACCATAAACCGATCGAAAAGTCAAGGGATTTAGGGATAAAAATTGGCGTCATTCAGGGCAATATTGCCAACACGATTAAACTTTCGCCCCTAGGATTTCAAAAGGCGCTCGAAGGTTACACCTCTGGTTATCAAATTCTCGCCGATCGAGGAGTAGATGCCGTCTTAACTCCTGAAACCGCCTTACCCTACTATTGGGAGAACTTAGTCAATAATAGCTCGATTTATTCGGCAATTTTAGCCAAAAAAACGCCAATCTGGTTAGGTGCATTTGGCAAGGTGGACAAGGGTTATAACAATAGTCTCTTGACCATTGATGGCGAGGGACAGGTGATTAGTCGGTATGATAAAGTAATTCTCGTGCCTTTAGGCGAATACGTTCCTTTTCAGGAAATTTTGGGCGGAATTGTTGATCGCCTTTCTCCCTTGCAAGCGCATTTAATCCAGGGAAATCCTGATCAAATTATTGACAGCCCTTTCGGTAAAATAATTGTGGGCATTTGTTACGAGTCGGCTTTTTCCGAACATTTTCGCCGTCAAACTGCTAGAGGAGGCGAATTTATTATTACTGCTTCTAATAACGCCCATTATAGCCACGCCATGCCCGCTCAACACCATGCTCAGGATACCATGCGAGCGATCGAAACCGATCGATGGATGGCCCGGGCCACCAATACAGGTTATTCTGCTTTTGTCGATCCCCACGGTAATCAGCTTTGGCTATCGGATCTGGATAGATATCAAATCCATAGCGAAACAATTTATCGACGGGATACAAGAACTTTATATGTGCGCTGGGGAGATTGGTTAACTAAAGTTTTAATCATTACTGCCGGACTCGCTTGGCTCTGGAGAGCTTGGGATTAAGGTGACAGTGCTATACTTTTTCGTGAATGAACTGTTAAATAACCTAAGTTTTTGCTGCAATGAAAGAGCAATTTGTCAAGTGGTTGAATAGAATCTTAATATTTGATGTGTTTTTAGTAATAGCGGGCTTTCTCTGGTTTGCCCTGGCTGTTATCGGTGAATCCACGGGAATTCCCCTAGGATTTAAACTTTTTCAGCGTCTTTGGCTGCCCTTATTCAATCCTGCTATTAGTATTTTAATTGCGGGGGCGATTTTAAGCTGGGCAATTAATCAAATTCAAGAACGCTTGTCCCCTAAATAGTAGGGTTGATTCATGAATCAACCCTACCTTATCAAGGAGGGCAGGGGGGATCGAACCTAAAATCCATTTTTAATTTAATTAGGGTCTGCTGAAAAAGTTTTTCCTGGGGGTAGGAGTCAGTAGCCGGTCGTCAGGAGCCGGTCGTTTTAGGCTTTGTTGCCCTTGTTTTTTGTACCAAGCGATGTACTACAAGAAGGATAATGCAAGGTTTTTGAAAGTCCCAA
>NZ_JASJFB010000142.1:0-6029 GCF_030065455.1 Microcystis sp. M53602_WE12
CTGGGGGTAGGAGTCAGGAGTCAGGAGTCAGGAGTTTCGGGCTTTGTTGCCATTGTTTTTTGTACCAAGCCATGTACTACAAGAAGGATAATGCAAGGTTTTTGAAAGTCCCAATCCTATTTTCTTGCACTAACATCGGACTTTAACAGGTCAAAAGCCTTATTTTAAAAGGGTTTTACCATTATTCAGCAAACCCTAAGTAGCCTATACTCAAGGGATTCAGTCTTAAATGCGATCGCCCTGCTCGTTCCTTCCCAGGGCTTGACATAAATCCCGCAATAATGTTATGATGAGGGACTGGCTTAAGCCAAAGACAGCAGGTGCGAAACAGCTTAAATACCCTGCCGAGGTCAAAGCGAGAAAACAGCAGCCAAAAAGACTAAAGAGAGATATTTTCTGTCTTGGTCGTGCCTGAACTGGATTCTCTCCACTCAACCCCGGCGCTACAAGGGGTTATTTTTGCGCCTGTCTGTGGACCGGTCCCCCGCATACAGGAGGTGAACAAGGGATGGGGAGAAGCAGAGAAAGCAAGGGAGTAATTCTAGAAGAATTAAAAACCTCCCTGAGGGAAGCTCAATTAACGATGGTCATCGACTATCAAGGTTTAACCGTCGCCGAAATCAGCAATCTACGCCGCAAATTGCGCCCCACGGGAACGATTTGTAAAGTCACCAAAAATACTTTGATGGGCTTGGCGATCGCTGAAGATAGTGGCTGGGAACCGATGAAAAGCCTTTTATCGGGAACATCCGCCTTTCTGCTCGTAAAAGAGGATATCGGTGGAGCTTTCAAGGCCTATCAAGAGTTCAAAAAAGAAAGCAAAAAAACCGAATTGCGCGGCGGTGTCCTCAAAGAAGGGACAAAAGGTCAACTGTTAACAGAAGATCAGATCAAAGCGATCGCCGATTTACCGTCGAAAGAACAGTTAATCGCTCAGGCCGCCGGAGCAATCAACGCCATTGCTGCCAAACTGGCCCGCAGTATCAACGAAGTTCCCGCATCTTTGGCCCGTGCCGTCGATGCCGTGGCCCGTCAAGAAGAAAAAGAAGCGGCTTGACACCGCGCCAATCAATCACTTACAAACAATTAGGAGTCTAACCCATGTCTGCTGTAGCTGAAATCTTAGAAAAACTCAAAACCCTGACCCTCTTAGAAGCTGCGGAATTAGTCAAAGGTATCGAAGAAACCTTTGGAGTTAGTGCCGCCGCTCCGACTGGTGGCATAATTATGGCTGCCCCCGGGGCTGCTCCTGCGGCTGCTGCTGAAGCGGTGGAAGAACAAACCGAATTTAACGTCGTTCTCGAAGAAGTTCCCGCCGACAAGAAAATTGCTATCCTTAAGGTGGTACGCGAATTGACCGGTTTAGGACTCAAAGAAGCGAAAGACCTGGTAGAAGCCGCTCCCAAAGCGGTTAAAGAAGGCACTAACAAAGATGATGCCGCCGCCATCAAGAAAAAACTGGAAGATGCTGGGGCAAAAGTTAGCGTTAAATAGGCGGCCACTGATTCTGGGGATATAGATTACATCCCCAGACGGGCCGAAAAGCTCATTTCCTGATACTATAGGATTGTTATAGCAGTCTTGTAGGATGTCCAACCATGGAAAGCGTCGCTTACATTTTGGTTTTAACTATGGCTTTGTCGGTAATTTTCTTCGCCATCGCCTTCCGGGAACCTCCCCGGATTCAAAAGTAAATTTCTTAACTCCGTTTAGGTTAATAATTTTCTTCCCTGAGCCGCCCGCTTGTCAAAAGCAGGTTAGCGGCTCTGGTTTTCGTATTTAAAGGCTTAAATTAAAGGTTCCCCTCACCGAGCGCCTCCTATGCAGTGTCCTAATTGTCAGCATACCGATAGTCGCGTTTTAGAGTCCCGCTCCTCCGAAAACGGTCAGAGCATTCGTCGTCGTCGTGAATGCTTACAGTGTAAATATCGGTTCACCACCTACGAGCGCATCGAATTCGTGCCGATCACGGTGATTAAAAAAGATGGTAAACGGGAATCTTTTGATCGCTGCAAACTGCTGCGGGGTATCGTCCGCGCCTGCGAAAAAACCGGCATTCCCCCCTCAAGATTAGAGGCGATCGTCAATGATATCGAATCCCGTTTGCAGCAAGACTCAAAACGGGAGGTAACAAGTCAGGAAATCGGTCAATTAGTCCTGGAATATCTCCGGCAAGAATCGGAAGTGGCCTATGTGCGCTTTGCTTCGGTTTACGGCAATTTTCAGGGAATTAGAGACTTTATCGCCGCTTTAGCGCTGCTGCAATCCTCCGAAATCGAACGCGCTCATCCTTCTTGGTCTCAAGTGGAAGAAGCCAGCGTGATCACCTCATCTTAAATAGGGTTTGCGGCAAAAAGTTTTTCCTGGGGGCAGGGTGTGGGGTGTAGGGTGTAGGGTGTAGGGTTTTACCCATTTTCAGGGGGTCAATTACCTAATTTTCAGGGAAAAAGTCCAGGGATTTTCCCCCCGATCACTCCAATAGGCGGTACTTTTGGATTTCAAAAAGGTCTAAAAGTCTTATCGAACAATGTTTTTAGATTTATTCAGCAAACCCTAAATAGTTCCCGATTCAGTTATAATTAGGATCCCTTGTGCTATTTAAAGCCCAAGCTCTGGTTAGATTCTTAAAAGTCATTCTTGAGGCGGATTGCCTCCAGGAAAGCCGGATGCGGCAGTTCATCCCCTAGGCCCTGCCTAGAAACTAAATTGGGAGGCATCTCCTTGATTTAGAAACTGTACATCACATAGGAGGAAAAACCTACGGAAATTCCGAGGCCCAAACAACGTACATGACCACCCAAAAAACTGCAAACAAAAACATAGGCTTTACCCATGAAGATTTTGCCGCCCTTCTAGACAAATACGATTATCATTTCAGTCCGGGAGATGTTGTCGCTGGGACTGTTTTCAGCATGGAACCCCGGGGAGCGCTCATCGATATCGGTGCTAAAACCGCCGCTTTTATCCCCGTGCAGGAGATGTCGATCAACCGCGTCGATAATCCCGAAGAAGTTTTACAACCCAACGAAACCAGGGAATTTTTCATTCTTACCGACGAGAATGAAGATGGACAGCTAACCCTGTCGATCCGTCGCATTGAATATATGCGCGCTTGGGAACGGGTGCGTCAATTGCAAAAAGAAGATGCTACCGTGCGCTCGAATGTTTTCGCCACTAACCGTGGTGGGGCATTAGTCAGAATTGAAGGTCTCCGTGGCTTTATCCCCGGTTCTCACATTAGCACCAGAGAAGCGAAAGAGGATCTAGTCGGTCAGGAATTGCCCTTAAAGTTTTTAGAAGTGGATGAGGATCGCAACCGTCTGGTTTTAAGTCATCGTCGCGCTTTAGTGGAACGCAAGATGAACGGTTTAGCCGTGGGACAGGTGGTAATCGGTTCCGTGCGCGGAATCAAGCCCTACGGTGCTTTCATTGATATCGGTGGAGTCAGTGGTTTACTGCATATTTCCGAAATCTCTCACGATCACATTGACACCCCCCACACGGTTTTCAATGTCAATGATGAGTTGAAAGTGATGATTATCGATCTCGATGCCGAAAGAGGTCGCATTTCCCTCTCGACTAAACAATTAGAACCCGAACCGGGAGATATGCTCAAAAATCGCCCGTTAGTGTTTGAAAAAGCGGAAGAAATGGCGATTAAATACCGAGAAAAACGTCTAGCGGAAGCGGAAGGCCGGACTGTCTCGGAAGTAGTCGCAGAAATCGAAGTTCCTCCCGCCCTGGAAGAGGAAGATTTAGTTCTCGCCGCTGCCGAGGAGTAGGTCAGTTATCAGTTATCAGTTATCAGTTATCAGTTATCAGTCATCAGATTTGAGTTTTAAGTGTACAGTATTAAATAGAAGTTTCCTACTGTCTTTTCACTGATTACTGATTACTGTTTACTGATCACTGAAATGTCGTTTAATTTCAATCTTCAGACACTGCCGATAAATCCTGTAATTCCAGTTATCTCCTCACTAATATTGACATCGAGGAAACGATCCAAGTGATCAAAAGTGGTTCCGTAGGTAATAGTTTTATCGTCGTATCCTTTCAGACTGAGGGTATGTTGCTCAAAAGCTTGGTGGAGATGGGGTAAACCGATGAGATGACTGTAGGTAGTTGCTCCGATGGCTAAATCCCTACCTATTTCTTTAGTGGCCGACTCTAAACGAAAAGCGGCGTTGACCGTATCACCGATCGCCGTATAATCTGGATGTTCACCGCTGCCAGTATTGCCCACCATGGCATAACCGGTATTCACTCCCGCACCGATGCGTAATTTAAAGGGTAAGGGATATTCTTCGCTTAAGGCGCGGGTCATCTTGTATATTCGCGTAATTGCTTGGAAAATTTGCAAGATATCGTCTTGATTGACTTCCTGTTGGCCGTGAAACCAGATGGCCATGATCGCATCACCAATATATTTATCTACCCAACTGCCGGAACTGCGGATAATACTCCCGGCATGGCGAAACCAATTGCCAATCAGAGAAGAAAGCACTTTTTCGTCTAATTGCCTCGTTAAAGCCGTAAAATTTCGTATATCCACCACTATCACCGATGTTAAGCGACGTTCATGGACGGTGGAGGTGGGGGGATCCAATTCTAAATTGTGCGGTTGCTTGCCTATATTAGTGGGAGTAGGACGATAGAACTGCACTTCGGTTTTGCCAAAGGTGATCCGATCTTTGTCATGGATAGTCACGGGAATAGCTACCCTTCTGCCATTGACAAAAGTTCCATTGCGACTACCGAGATCGATCAGATAAAAATCTCCTGTTTCCGTGGATTGTAAAATAGCGTGATTGCGAGAGATACACTGATCTTTAATCACGATAGCGTTATCTTTGCTCCGTCCGATTGTCCAGTAAGGTCTCCCCACGAGAGGGAAAAAACGCTGTCCCTTCTCGGTATGGAGTAGTAAATAGGGATTTTTTCCTAGTAGAGCCACGGGTGCATGAGCAGCGATAGACAGGGGGTGCTAACTATATAGTTTATTCTATTGACCAGAAATGGAAATGAGCTAGGAAAACCATTAGGCCAGAGAAGCGGTAATCCAAAATAAACCATCGACTAAAATTGTACTCAATACGGCTCCGCTAAATGCCCACCAATGACACACCCGTTTTTGCAAAGGATAGATACCGATCGCTAAAAGCAGGTTGAGCAGCACGATCGCCCAACTGATGCCCCAGGGGGTCTGAATTTGGGCCAAGGCGTTATCAAATATCGGCGACACTAGGTTGGGGTCTAGTTCCACGGTCATTAATTGTCGCCAGTAGGGAATTAGTCCCGTTAGATAGAAATATAAGTCGGTGATGGCGGTTCCTAACAAAGAACCGAGATAGAAAAGATTGCCCACTTTGCCGCGACCTTTGTATAATCCCCAGAGAACAAAGGGCAGCCCGATCGCTTCCATGGGAATGTGGATCAATGGTTCCCAACGCCACCAACCCCAGTACAGAGAACCGGCTAACCAACTCCAACTAAAGCCCAAAAGTAAATCCCCCCAAAGACTGATTTTTGCCTGTTTGAGCAGCCAAATCCCTAACCCCACCCAGAAAACGGTTAAACCTAGGCTAATTTCGGGATAGTAGCGCACTAGGGGCGCTTGTATGAACACGGGGACTGATACCAGAAATGCTGCTGTCCAAAAGACGGATTGACATTTTTCCCAGTTAGGGACTAGGGGTTTCAGGCGATCGGGATTGCTGGGGACTAGGGTAGAGTTGAGCAAAGGATTTCAGAATTGTTACAAAACTTTACTTATATTAAGATACATCATTCTCTCTCTACTATATCCCCCCTAGGGGGATTTGGGGAAATTAAAAAATTGTTTTTGGCAATGCCCTAACGCTCTTCTGGGACTTTCGGAAATCCCTAACCGAATCTAGGCTCTGAAACCCTTGCTTGACAAGGGAACGCTAACTTTTTTTCTAATAAAAACTCAAATTTCGGGTTTCTGTTAGTTAGCGATAGCTTGAAGGCTTACCCCATAAGAGAGCTAGAGTTTAGAGACTGTAAGA
>NZ_JASJFB010000603.1:0-2636 GCF_030065455.1 Microcystis sp. M53602_WE12
AGCATTTTCTGGCTCTCGGGGTTTAGGTCTCTAATAAATCTCATTGTATTTTCCTGCTACTTCGTTTCTTCATGTATTATACTTCTGGCTCTTCGGTTTGTGTTATGCAATGGACGGGGATTATAAGGGATGGAACCCTTATATAGAAAGGCATTTAGCCATTTTTGTCAATTGTTTTTTATCTAGAGCGAACTAATCAATTAAGTCTCTTGCCAGATAAGGATTTAGTCGATTTATGCCCCCCTATCGAACCATAACAAGTAACGAAGAGCCGGATATGTCAAGTTAGCCAAGGCTGATCTGAAGGGGGCTAAGTTTGTTGGAGCAGATTTATTTAAGGCAGTAATGCCTAACGAGACTATTTATAATGGAGATGTCTCTAAGTTTGGTGCCTATCAGTAGTTAAACTTCACACCTAGACCCATTTTAATGATCGTCGCCGAAGATGTTGTCACAAAGGCGGCGATCGCTCTCTTCTACTTCGGGGTTATGCTGTAAATAATCCTTTAACCACTTGCAAGCGTATCTTTGGATATCTTTAGGTGTTAAATGGCGAGCCAAATCCCAAATAATTACTGTTTTGTTGCTGCTCCCGGAGACAAGAGTTTTACCGTCTTGACTAAAATGGATGGCGTTAACATCAGCCCCAAACCCCGGCAGCATATTCACTAAAGTACCGTCAAGTTGCCAAATTCTAATGGTATCATCACTACTAGCCGAAGCAATTTGTTGTCCGTCGGGGCTAAATTTAACGTCCAACACCGAATTAGAATGTCCTTCGATGGTTTTAACAGAGGAAGGAAGCCATTGTCCCTTTTCATCAGTCTTCCAGAGTTTAATAGTATTGTCGCCACTTCCAGAAACGAGCATTCGACCGTCTCGGCTAAAATCAACCCCTAAAACGGAACTTAGATGTCCTTTGAGAGTGACAATACTTAGCAAAGTGCCATGGCCATCTATCTGCCAGATTTTGATGCTATTACTCGCACTTCCAGAAGCAATAAACTTGCCGTCTGGGCTAATCGCCACTGCTTGAACACCATCAGTGTGTCCTTTGAGGTTATTAAGTAATTTCCCATCTAGCCGCCAGATTTTAAGCGTTTTATCCCAATTTCCTGAGACAATTAACTTACCGTTGGGGCTAATTGCTACAGAGTGAACACCACCAGTATCTCCTTTCAAGGTATTGAGCAATTTACCATCTAGCCGCCAGATTCTGAGAGTTCCGTCTAGACTTCCTGAAACAATAAATTGACCATTAGGACTAATTTTGACGGTGCTAACTGAACCTTTATGTCCTAGTAGCGTCCTCAGTGTGCCATCTTGCTTCCAGAGTTTGATTGTTTTATCGAAACTCCCTGAGACGATTACATCAGCATTTAAATCTACAGCCGACACCACATCGCTATGGCCAAAAAGAGTCGTCACTAATTCGTTGTAAGGTTTCCAGAGTCTAACCGTTTTGTCGTTACTACCTGAAACAATTTCCAGGTTGTTACCGTAGTTACGGACATCAACTGTATTAACTGCATCGCTATGTCCCTGGAGAGTCATCAATAAAGTACCGTCCAGTTTCCAGAGTCTGACTGTTCTGTCATAACTTCCTGAAACGATTTGCTGACCATCTGGGGTAAAAGTCAGCCCGTAAACAGAGGCTTCATGGCCACTAAAAGTGATGGTCGGCGAGGTATCGTCTAGCTTCCAAAGTTTGAGCGTTTTATCTCGACTACCTGAGACAATCGACTGACCATCGGGGCTGAAAGCGACCACCTTAACTGTATCCCCATGTCCTTCCAGCGTCCTCAATAGGGTGCCATCTCGTTTCCAGAGTTTGAGCGTTTTATCCCGACTACCTGAGACAATCAACTGGCCATCAGGGCTGAAAGCGACTGCCTTAACTGCCCCCCGATGTCCTTCCAGCGTCCTCAATAAGGTGCCGTCTCGTTTCCAGAGTTTAACAGTTTTATCGTTACCACCAGAGGCAATCAACTGACCATCAGGGCTGAAAGCGACTGCATTTACGCCATCTTTATCCCCTTGAATAGTTTTCTCTAAGGTTCCATCGCGCTGCCAGAGTTTAATCGTGTTATCCACACTGGCGGAGGCCAGCAGTTGCCCGTCGGGGCTGAAAGCCACTGCATTTACTGAACCTTTGTGTCCACCACGCTTTTCACCAAGAGTGGCTAATAAACTCCCGTTTCTTTTCCAGAGTTTGATCCTGTTATCTGCACTAGCGGAGGCAATCATCTCACCATCGGGGCTAAATTTGACTCCTAAAACATCGCCATAATGTCCTGAGAAGATATTAGCTTGTTTGATGCCATAGAGGGCTATCTTGAGCATCTCTTTCAGATCATCTTTCCGCTCGGGCGGTAGATTAACGAAAGGTATTGACTCTAAATCCGTTCGTAGCCGCTGGGCCTTCATAGCTGCTGTCAACGCTTCCAATTGTTCATTTAAGGCAAAGGAAGCTTGACTGGTTCGACCGACCGCGACCATTGGTGAGAAGTTAAGCTTGTGTGTAATTTGTCAAGGGGTTATTGAAAAAAAATTGGGGACTACTTCGTTGCCGGTCAGGAAAAGGTGCTACAATCAGCTTGACTGTTGATTTTCGCTTTGTTTTGACAACTCCTAAA